>NZ_JAVJRX010000008.1:0-47294 GCF_040219735.1 Coleofasciculus sp. G1-WW12-02
CCTGAGAACGTGCGATCGCGCATTGTAGGGGCGGGTTTGACAACCAACTGATGCAACTCACCATTTACCTATATAAACCCGCCCCGCTCCCATCCCAGATGTGACAGGTTTATTATATTAGTAGGATATTCTAAATGTGAATTAAATCCACCCTGAGAACGTGCGATCGCGCATTGTAGGGGCGGGTTTGACAACCAACTGATGCAACTCACCATTTACCTATATAAACCCGCCCCGCTCCCATCCCAGATGTGACAGGTTTATTATATTGGTAGGATATCCTAAATCTTGATCAAACCACCCCTTTGATGGATGATGAAATACAATCCCCAGAAACATCATCGCCGTTCGATTCGGCTCAAGGGATATGATTATACCCAAACAGGTGCTTATTTTATCACCGTATGTACATGGCAGCGCCAATGTTTATTGGGTGAGATAATCAATGGGGAAATGCAACTGAGTCGCTATGGCGAAGCCGTCAAATTTAATTGGGATATCTTACCCAAACGTTACGACGGCGTGCAATTAGATGCTTTCATCATTATGCCCAATCATGTGCATGGGATTATTTTTTTACACGATTGGGGTGGAGAGGGGGCGGGTTTAGATAGGTTATTTCCTACAACCGCTACGTTTGCCGTAAAACCCGCCCCTACAGAATCTACTACGTCGGCAAAATTCAACCATCAACAACCGAAAATTTACGGATTACCAGAAATTGTGCGCGGCTTCAAAACCTTTTCATCCCGTCGCATCAATCAACTTCGTTCCCAATCGGGTATCCCTGTATGGCAACGGGGTTATTATGAACATATTATCCGCCACGAAGAATCATTAACCGCTATTCGTGACTATATCCTAAAAAATCCCTGGAATTGGCAAAACGATGATTTGCATCCTGAGAATCTCCATAGCTGGGATGAATCGATTCCTCTGGTATTTGAATCCCAGGGCAAATCTCACACTCAGATTATTGTCAGGTAGATGTGCGATCGCGCATTCTTTTGGGGCGCATTCTTTTGGGGCGTCTTTTGTAGGGGCGGGTTTTACGGCAAACTGATGTCACTCACCATTTAATTTTATAAACCCGCCCCAGAGAGAATTAATTCATGTTTGATTTATAAATTGTCTCTCACCCAAACCCGAAATACTTTCAATAGAGCTATTTCTCCCATTGTTTTACTCTGCTGAATAAATCGACTCATTTCACTGACAGATACCAAAGGAAAAGCTAGGCTAGATTCGTACTCAATATATTGTCCTTCTACCCGTTGATAAAATCGCAAAACTTGCCCATTATACCGCCAAAGTTCAGGTACACCTAGCGCCGAGTAAATCTCAAACTTATTCACAGAACTGCTGGTAATATCAATTTCAATCGCTAAATCAGGGGGCGGATCAGTTTCTAAATTGATATCTTGGCGACCTCGAATATCGGGTTCATTTTGGATATAATAACAATTATCAGGCTCTATACCTCGCTTGACTATTTCTCGTTTCAGCGTGGTCGAACCAGCACTTTTAATCTCAATATCTAACTCTTCGGCTAATACAACAATGAAATTACCCAAATTAGCTTTAGGATTTTCATGTTCAAAACGAGGCGTCATAATTTCCAACGTACCACAATCATAAGCAAACCGATAACCCCGGTTTTCACCCGTTTCTGCCAATAAGGTTTCAAACGTTTGCCAGCTAATATTGTGCAGGACAGTTCGTTGTTCAGCTAGAGTTGAGATTGTCAGCATATCTATACGGTTAGTTAGGATCTGTTAAAATCATGGCAACAATAACTATTCTCCTCAAAAACCTCTGCTACCTGGAGCGCTTACCTCTGCGTCCCTCTGCGTTAAAAAAAAATATAAATCCCTAACCCCAAAAAACCGTAGGGTAGGCAACGCCCACCCCACAACTCTACTCCATGACACTTTTGAAAAAGTCTATTGTCTCTTTCAACGCCTGAACAAAAACGTCAATCTCTTCTCGTGTATTGTAGAAATACAAACTCGCCCGCGCCGAACCCATTACCTCTAAAATACGGTGTAAAGGTTGAGTACAGTGATGACCCGAACGAATCGCCACCCCTTCATGGTCTAATAACGTAGACACATCACTCGACGCCAATCCCTCAACATTAAACGATGCTAAAGCTGCCCTTCCTTTCCCCTCTGCTGTCGGTTGAGGACCATAAAGGGTCAAATCAGGAACATCCCGTAATTGCTGGAATAGATAAGCCGTAAGTTCCTCCTCATAAGCATGGATTTTATCCATACCAATCCCCATTAAATAGTCTACCGCTGCACCCAGCGCGATCGCTTCCCCAATCGCAGGTGTCCCCGCTTCAAATTTGTGGGGCAATTCGGCGTAGGTGGAATAGTCGAGAAAGACTTCAGAAATCATCTCACCCCCACCCATAAAGGGAGGCATTTCCAGCAACAAATCTAATTTGCCATACAAGAAACCAATCCCTGTGGGCGCACACATTTTGTGACCCGATGCCACTAACCAGTCACAACCCATCCCCTGGACATCAATGGGTGTATGGGGGACAGATTGGCAAGCATCAATCAATACCTTAGCGCCATACTGATGTGCGATCGCAATAATCTCCTCAACTGGGTTAATACATCCCAACGTATTCGAGACATGCACCACACTAACTAACTTCGTCTTCTCAGAAATCAGAGACTTGAACTGTTCTAAATCAAACTCCTGGCTTTGTGTCAGTTCCACATACTTCAACACCGCCCCCGTCTTCTGGGCAATCATTTGCCAGGGAACAATGTTGCTGTGATGTTCCATCACCGAGAGAATTATTTCATCCCCTGGCTGCAAACGATTTAATCCCCAGCTATACGCCACCAGGTTAATCGATTCTGAGGCATTCCGGGTAAAAACAATCTCATTCCGCGACGCCGCATTCACAAACGCCGCCACCTTATCCCGCGCCGACTCATAGGCTTCTGTCGCCCTCACACTCAGCGCATGAGCGCCTCGGTGGACATTAGCGTTATCCCTTTCATAGTAATTTTGCAGCGCCTTAAGCACCGCCAAAGGCTTCTGAGATGTGGCAGCACTGTCAAGATAAATTAATGGTTTATCGTGAACTTTCTCCTGCAAAATGGGAAAGTCAGAACGGACGATAGCAGCTAGAGTCTTTTCTTGAGTGATGGTCATTGGTTATTCGTCATTTGTCTTATGTCATTGGTCATTTGTCAAAGAATTATAGAAATCAAGACTCAGATTCAGGGCGGGTTTTGCATAAAAACTAGATAAAACAATCAACCTTAATCCCTAAACCCGCCCCGGAAAGACGTGCCATGCATCTCTACATTTTTTGGGACTACATTGTCCTACACATCGCACATTGGGCAAGTCTTTGCCCCAGGGATTCCACAGGGACTCGCTGGAGAATCTCCGCTACAAAGGCATCAATTAACAGATTCCGGGCATTAGTTTCATTCAGTCCTCGACTTTGTAAATAAAACACGTCTTCTGGGTCTAATTGACTCACTGTCGCACCGTGAGAACATTTAACTTGGTCAGCCGTAATTTCCAGTTGCGGTTTGGTATCCACACGGGCTTTAGCTGAAAGCAATAAATTGCGATTCAATTGAGCCGCATTGGTGAATTGAGCCCCTTGGGGCACGAAAACCTTACCATTGAATACTCCGTGCGCCCGGTCATCTATGATACATTTGTGCAACTGGTTGGTTATGCCATGAGGATGATTTAACAGCACAGCACTATGGGTATCTGCCACCTGTTCCCCACCAATCATGGTTAAACCGTTGAGCGTGGTTTCTGTCGCCTCACCCGTTTGCACGATTTCTAAATTATGCCGAGATAGTTTCGCCCCTAAACTAATCGCGTTACAAGTATAGCGGCTATTCCGGGCTTGACTTACCGCTGTTTTACCAATGTGCAACCCATCAATCGCTTCTCGCTGATTCCGCGTATGGATAACTTGGGAACCCTCCTCAAGCCAAATCTCCGTCACTGGGTTATTGAAATAAGGACGATTCACCGGAATATCTGGACATCCTTCTACATTCGCCGCGTAATGTTCAATCAGATTCACCACAGAACCCGCTTCAGCAACCACCAGACAGCGCGGTTGGCATATTACAGGTACTTCGTCAGTCGTGGAAATAAACAGCAGATGAATCGGTGTCTCGACTATTCTATTTTTGGGTACCCACACCACCGCCGCATCCGTGAGTCCCGATGTATTTAGGGCGGTGAAGACATCACCAGCGCCCTGTTGCTTCCCCAAATAATTTTGGATTTTCCCTTCATACGCCCCAGGTAAACCCGCCAAATTCCCCACATACACGCCTTCGGGTAATCCACTCACCGACGATAAATCCGACGCATACACCCCATTGACGAAGACTAATCGACTATTCGGGGTTTCGGGTAGGGTTAGGGAAGTCAAGTCTAAGTGTTGCAGGAATTGCTCAAAAAACGTCTCCACCCCTTGAAAATTCACCGCCAATAACGACGACAAATCCGTAAACCGCCATTCTTCATCGCGACGAGTCGGAATTGCCAATTCTTGCACAATCGCCGCCGCTTGGTCGCGCAGTTGCTGGAGAGTGGCGTTTAATTGTCCCCCGACAACAGGTTCATCTTGGCGACATTCGTCTAATAGCGCCTTTAAATAGGAAATTTCCGGTTTCGCAGATAGTTGTATACTCATCAGGCAATCACCTCAGCCGCCGCTTCTTCTATCACCCAGTCATAACCACGGGATTCTAATTCTAATGCCAATTCCTTACCCCCGGTTTTGAGAATGCGCCCTGCTGCCATGACATGGACATAATCGGGTTCAATATAATTGAGCATCCGTTGGTAGTGGGTAATCAGAATCATGGCATTATCAGGATTTGCTAACTGATTCACCCCGTTGGCGACAATCTTTAGGGCGTCAATATCCAAACCGGAATCCGTCTCATCCAGAATCGCCAGTTTGGGTTCTAACAACGCCATTTGCAGAATCTCATTCCGCTTCTTCTCGCCGCCAGAGAAGCCTTCATTTAAACTGCGCTCCAGGAAGCTGGGATTCATCTTGACAATTTCCAGCTTTTCCTCGATTAAGTCTTCAAAGTCAAACGTATCAATTTCCTCTAATCCCTGATGCTTACGGCGGGAATTATAAGCGACGCGCAAGAAGTCTAAATTACTCACCCCAGGAATTTCTAATGGATACTGAAACGCTAGAAAAATGCCAGCCAATGCCCGTTCTTCGGGTTCGAGTTCCAGCAGATTTTGCCCCAGAAATGTCACCTCGCCCCCGGTGATTTCGTAGGCGGGATGTCCAGCTAAAAGCTTGGAAAAGGTGCTTTTACCTGAGCCATTTTGCCCCATGATGGCGTGAATTTCTCCCGCCTTCACCTCTAGGTTTAAGCCTTTGAGGATTTGTTGTCCTTCAACATTTGCCGTCAAATTGTGGACGGATAAGATTACGTCGCTATTTTCTCTAATCATTACACGTTTTCACCAATTCAGATAGATGGGATGTTCCAGACGTAGCTACGTCTCTACAGTCGGGGCGGGTTTAGTTCCATTTGGGTGCAACGGAAACGATAGTCGTGAAACCCGCCCCTACAGACATGACATGTTGCCAATCCCCAATCCTTAACCAACGGCTCCTTCTAATTTCAGACTCAATAATTTATCGGCTTCAGCGGCGAATTCCATCGGCAATTTATTGAAGACATCCTGACAGAACCCACTAACCATCATGGAGACAGCATCTTCTTCTGAGATTCCGCGTTGAGTAAAGTAGAAAAGCTGATCCTCGCCAATTTTCGAGGTTGAGGCTTCGTGTTCGACTTTAGCCGTATTATTTTCAACTTGAATATAGGGGAAAGTATTCGCCTCAGCCGTATCACCAATCAACATGGAATCGCACTGGGAATAATTCCGCGCCCCTTTTGCTTTCGGACTCACTTTCACTAAACCCCGATAGCTATTCTTAGAATTACCAGCGGAAATCCCTTTAGAAATAATAGTGCTACGGGTATTTTTGCCAATATGCACCATTTTAGTGCCGGTGTCGGCTTGCTGCATGTTATTGGTTAACGCCACGGAGTAAAACTCACCCACGGAGTTATCCCCCACGAGGACACAACTGGGATATTTCCAGGTAATCGCTGAACCGGTTTCTACCTGCGTCCAGGAAATCTTGGAGTTAACCCCTTTGCACAAGCCGCGCTTGGTGACAAAGTTATAGATTCCCCCTTTACCCTTTTCGTCACCTGCAAACCAGTTTTGTACGGTGGAGTATTTAATATCGGCGTTATCTAGGGTGACAAGTTCCACAACAGCCGCGTGGAGTTGGTTGGTGTCGTACATGGGCGCGGTACACCCTTCTAAGTAGCTCACCGAACTCCCTTCTTCGGCGACAATCAGGGTACGCTCAAACTGTCCTGTGTCCCCGGTATTAATCCGGAAATAGGTGGACAGTTCCATAGGACATTTGACGCCTTTGGGAATAAATACAAAGGAACCGTCACTAAACACAGCCGAGTTTAGGGCAGCAAAGTAATTATCGCCTACGGGGACAACACTACCCAGATATTTCTGCACCAGTTCTGGGTGTTCTTGCAGAGCTTCGGAGATGGAACAGAAGATAACGCCGACTTCGGCTAATTTTTCTTTAAATGTGGTGGCGACGGAAACGCTGTCAAAAATAGCATCTACAGCAACGTTGGACAGTCGCTTCTGTTCAGACAGGGGAATCCCCAGCTTTTCAAAGGTTTCTAGGAGGGCTGGGTCAACCTCTTCCAGGCTGTTTAGCTTTTCGGTTTTCTTTTTCGGGGCGGAGTAGTAAATGATATTCTGGTAGTCGATGGGCGGATAGTTAACGTGGGGCCACGTTGGTTCCTCCATCTTCAGCCATTGGCGATAGGCTTTGAGGCGAAAATCCAACATGAACTCCGGTTCGTTCTTCTTGGCGGAGATCAGGCGGACTACGTCTTCATTCAAGCCACGGGGAATGGTGTCGGCTTCGATATCGGTGACAAAGCCGTACTTGTAGGGCTGGTTGACTAATTTCTTGACAGTAGCAGTCATTCGATTTAAGGTTCTCTCTTCTACTAAGGATGGGAAGTGGGCGGGAGCGTTTCTGTATCAATAGACCCGTCACCAGTTTTCCAGAGTTCAGGCTAATTGGGTCACGTTGCACTAGCAATAGGGTTAAACAACACAAGTGTTGTTTAACTCTATTGTAGGTTATATTAACAACTAAGATGTTGTCAAAGTCAACTGCATTTCTTCTGTTGCCCTAACACAAGCGTGATTTCACCCCAAAAGCCGATGACCACCACTCAGCAATCTTCTACCAAACAAGACATTTTGCAGTATCTACTCAAACAGGAGCGAGCGATCGCACAGACATTAGCCGAAGCTCTCGATATTAGTCCCCAAGCCATTCGGCGTCACCTGAAGGATTTGGAAACCGAGGGACTGATAGAGTATGAGTCGGTATCGATGGGGATGGGGCGTCCCCAGCATGTTTACCGCTTGAGCAAGAAAGGACGCGATCGCTTCCCTAACCATTATGGCGAGTTTGCTGTGTCTTTGCTAGACACCTTGGAAGAAACAGTAGGTCGGGATCAGGTGAGTAACATTCTCCAGAAGCAGTGGGAACGCAAAGCCCTGGAATACCGCCAGCGCTTGGGTAAAGGTTCATTAGCCGAACGAGTCGCCAAATTGGTAGAACTGCGCCAAAGTGAAGGGTATATGGCTGAATGGTATCCAGTTGAATCCAGTGACGTGAGTCAACAGACCCGTAATCAGTTTATCTTGAAAGAACACAACTGTGCTATTTCCAACGTCGCTGAATCCTTTCCTAGCGTCTGCGGACATGAATTGGAAATGTTTGCCGCTATTCTACCCGATTGCCAAGTCGAGCGCACTCACTGGATTAATCATGGAGAACATCAGTGTGGTTATTTGATTAAGGGGAAATAGTTTGTCATGGTTCATGGTTCATGGTTCATTGGTCATTGGTCATTGGTGGTTAGGGATTGGGCGAAGCATTCGCGTTGAGATTTGAATAGAAAACCGATAGATTTGGGTGCGAATGCTTCGCCCCTACGAATGCATCTGCTTTCCCTGCTCCCTCTGCTCCCCCATCTTCCCCGCATCCCCCCTTTCCTATGTCCCAACAACCCACGACACAATTTTTGAGTCCAGAGGAATCTGCTGCAGTCGATAAAGCGTTACTCGCAGCCCATGAGAAGTTTTTAACCCGATTAACTATTTCATCCCTGCGCCTTTTAACCCATATTGCCCAGGATACAGGAGTAGCTGTTAAAGACTTGACGCCTCAGCAGGTGATTGATTGGTTTGAAAAAGACAGTAAGATTCGCCGCGAACAGGGATCTGATGCTGCATTTTTGAAGTGGTGATTCCGGGTGCATGTCAACGTTGTAGATTGGGTCTGGAGAACCTAGTGCAAGAAGACAGAAATAACGCCAACAGCTAACATCTCCCCCAGCTCCCTCTGCTCCCAGACGTAGCATGCTACGTCTCTACATGCTCCCCCTGCTTGATCGTATCTACGAAGCTGCTCAAGTATTTCCATGCCCGCCGCACTAGGCTCCCGTCTTCTTTTTGAGTAACCAAACCCTAGAACACCAGTCGGTGTAATCGAAATCGATCATCCCATTCCTGAAAAACGGTAACATAAGCTACCTTTATTTTCCCCGTTATGACTTAGCCAGGGCGGGTTTTGTGGAGCAGTTATCGGTAACCTACTGAACCGACTGATTAAAATTTTTCCATAAAAAAATAGACCATCTCACATTGTTATTCGCTCCTTATTAGTCAAGAACAGGACAATAAAATTTTACATAAATCAACAAAAATAAATTTATCCAAAAAAAGAAAATGATTTTGCCAAAAATTTATAGATTGAGCCGATAATTTTATGCGGATTTTACCTATTCGCTGGTGAAGGTTAATTATGATGGCGAGTATACGAAACTCGTGCTTAGAGGTAATTCCGTGAAACTCAAATTAACTTTTTTACTATCAGCCGCCTTCGTCGCTGGTGTAGCGGCAAAAGCGCAAGCGGCGAATTTTTTTACCTATAATCCGAATGAACAAGAAATTTATCACACTACATTTGATAAGGCAAATGATTGGCAGCTAAACAATACCACGGTTGATCAGGGTGAACTTCAGGCTAATCCTGAGACGAATTGGGCATCAGCATACTACGATCTCTCATCCTTAAATAAATTGGATTTAGATGATGGTGATATCGCTATTTACTGGAGCGCTCGCACAGATCGAAGCAAGCCCGAACTGGGTAAGTTCTTTATGGAACTGAATGTTGCACCAACAGATACCCAGGAACCGCGCCAAATTAACTGGAATATCCGTCCTGTTTCTCCCCGTGATGGCAATTTCCGCAACTTACCCTATTTACTTTACGTTGATCCCGGCTTTAATATTCCCCATGAGGTTGAACAAGAACTGGTTGTTCCCGATCAATTTCCTGATACTGAAACTTACGATAATTTCCGACTCACATTGAGTAAAACGGGAATGGATACTGTTGAAGTCACGCCCTACTATTGGCTGAATGATAATTGGCAAGTGTTTTCCGCTAAAGACGGTTCAACACTACCCATGATTGTCAGCATTCAGGATAACCTAGTAGGTCAAGATTATTTTGAATCCCTCAGCTTTCGCTTCCGCCAAAATCGGTCATATCTTGATGCGGTTGCTATTACTCGGATTCCCACCGATTCAGAACCCGTCGATATTCCAGAAGCCTCTACAGCATTAGGTTTATTCGCTATGGGTGCTTGGGGAATCCGTAAGTTTGTTCAACGGCTGAATCGATAGAAGGATTACATGTAGGGGCAATTCATGAATTGCCCTTATTAGGGTGAGAGCGTCACTCCAGCAACCACATTTAGTCATAAAAATAAGTCAGAATCGCGACAGCTTTTCCTACTAGCATTATCGCACTTGTTGCTCGGTTAACAATGTATTAACCCAAACCAGATCATCTGCTAACAATAGCGGTACGGGTTCTTGCGTATAATCGATTGCTAAATCATAACTGGCTTGCTCGTACACATTATTCAACAATACCTGTAAATCAACTACGGGTTCTTCATCACCCGACTTCAAGGGTAAGGGAAATGAGGGAATCGTATCGGGTAGATTAAAGGCATATAAATCAGCTTGAGGACGACAATCCCCTCGACTGACTAAAATTAGATAATGAGTTTGACCATTGCTGTGATAAACTGGCATAGGTTGCCCCTTCCGCAGTAAATCAATTTCCACTAAATGAGTTGAACTGCCGAATATTTTATGGCGTTTAGTTTCATATTGATCGCGTCCTTCTCCAGAACGTTTATTAACCGGAGAGAGTATCTCAATAACGGTTACAACTTCACCCGTGGCGACTTCTCGTACTTCTAAATACCCTTGTTTAATTGTTTCAGGTACAGGAACTTCTACGATTTTGGGTTGAGTTGGAGATGGGGCGACAGCAACATTACTCATCGGTTGTTTCGTTGTCGCCTGTGAACCTTTGACCGTTAAATCAGGAACACCAATCAGTAGGGATTGTTCGCCAATGGTTTCATACAGACGCACCTCAACCGCCACTCTGTATTTTGGGCGCAGTTGAGGAGAAAGTGACCTAGCTAATTCAACAATTAGCCAGTGATGGACTCCGGGCCAGATTTCCGGATGTTCTAGGTAAGGGTTCATCCCCGCAAAAGGGTTTGGCATAAAAGTCCCTCCTCAGCATTCGATTCTCATTCCTTAAATTTTATCGTCGTTTTACGGTGGCGCTGGGAAATCCCGGAATCAGACAGATTAATTAAATCCGTCTTCGCTTAATACGGATGAGTTTGCAACCAAGTGGTAATATGAACAGGTAGAGATATCTGAGTCATTAGGTATCCCTCCCCAGAAAAAGGATAGTGTGTATCAGGCATTAGGACGATTGTTCAAACGGGGACTGATTACCAAGCGTCCATCAGGCACAGGAAAACGAAATAAGGTCTATGGCATATCTAATCCTTATGATTATGAACCAAAAGAATCCTGTGACAACAAGCCAGAAATTGAGTCTATCAAGATAGAGGGAAGTCCCCCCCCTATACCTGATAAAGTGTCAGTTAGAAAGTCTGAAACCATTGAAATAACTGAATCACAAGAAACTGACACTTTAGCTGAGAGCAAAATTAATATTTCACTGACAACCTCAAACGAACAAGAAAAGGTAAAAACCGGATGTAGCCATAAGTCTATTGACTACAAGCTTTTTGGAGTTCAACCCTTTTAATCGGAGTGCGATCGCGAAAAATAATCACAGTTATAGGAGCAGCTTATGCTTCCACTCTGGACAAGATATGATTAAAGTGACAGTTAAAATTGAGGAGTCACATTTTTTGTGTTGGTAGATTAGCTAGACTAAAATAACGTACATTTCAACCATATATTTGCTTAAAAATTTTATGTTCGCAAACTCTTTGTAGATAATCTGGTTCCTACTCATGAAATTAAATCTTAACTACAAGAAGATGGCAATTCTATCCTATAGTTCACGTAGGGAACTGCCGCCTAAACCCGGCATTTACTATATAGGTAATTCTGTCTGTCCAGTAATGTATATCGGTTTGTCATGTAACTTAAAGAATCGACATATAAATCATCATCGTCAAGCACAGTTCGAGAATATTGAGAACGCTGTCATTCAATATCGGCTGTTAACCGATGATTTATTGGCAAAAATTACAGACCTTAGAAAAGTTTTAATTAGATTGGAAAGACAGGCTATAAATTACTATAAACCGCCTTTAAATAACACCCCAATACCAGAACAGCCAGTATTTACAACATCACAAGGCTCGATTTACATTCAAACTCATAATGTTAGTAAAGCAGGTTATTGCGGACATTTTGATGGTCAGGATGGAGATGAGCTAGGAATAGACACAGGTAAATTATCTATGCTCATGAGAGCTATTAAAGAAAAGCGACCAGTTTTTTTAATAACATCTGGTTACTATGAAGACTATGACCTAGAAGGGTATTCTCACCTCTCTGAATTAGTCTATTATAGGAACGATAGAATTTTTCTTCTTGCGAGTCGCTTTATCCCCTATGGCTACGAACAATCCAACTACTTTTGCAACAAATATCTTCTGTACGGGGCAACTTCTAAAGTCTTTATCAACCCCTATGCCATTCTAAATAATAGACCTGGATTTGAAGAATTTAAAAGAAGCTACTTAAGATTGGGATTTACAAACTGTGAACGTTCTCCCTTTGCCAAGCAACTGTTATATCTAGAGCAGCTTGGTAGAAATAACTCATCAACTTAGCTCTCATCTGGGAAGACCTACAATCATAAATTGCAGAATCCGCAATCAAAGCAAAAATCGCACCAATTGTTTGTAACTGGCGAGAATGTCAGATTCACACTGGATGCCAACGAAACCAGATTATCTGAAACTTATTATCAGCAGTTACTCAGCTAATACCTCACAAAATCATCTTTTGTTCTGAAGGTCAGTAGAATTTTTAAGAAGTTTCTATTGTAAAAATATGCGTCTTAATTTATCTTTTCTGGCTTGTTAAGGAGGACTCGGATTTAGAGTATTGAAGGAACAACACACTGTTATGTGCGACTGGAGGAGCTAACTGAGGTCAAATCGCTGTCTGCCAAGGCTTTTATAGTTTGCGATCGCTCTTTGTGTGAGAAATGCGGGTCAAAGAGCGAACCCCCCAGAGAAGAAGAAAAAGAAGAGAAGCCAAAAGCGGAAAAACTACTGATGTAAACTCCTGATCCGCCTGTACTCCAGCAAAAATCTCAAAAATTGTAGGAGTAAAGAGAAATTAGCGATCGCGCCCTGACATGATATAAAGGATTAACGGCAATGCGGTAAGTTATCCAGGTTCTACCTGATAATCATACATTCCATCTGAACCACTGTGCCATCAGGGTAAGCTGTCATGCCTTTAAATTGGGTATTAGTAGCGAGCAAGATGCTCGCACTACAAAGATTTCGCTATTATTGACATTAAGGTTTAAACGCCGAACAGCTTAACTCTCCACAGATGACCTGATGGTAGAAATTCCCAGGCGATCGCGGGAATTCCACCCAAGCAAAACTTATAAATCTCAATAATCCCAAAGCGATAAACCAAGCTACGCGGCTCCTTGGTGTGAAGCTGGACTAAAAAGGCTGAAAGTGTTTTTATTTCGTTGTTTTATCGACTAGAGACTGCTGTCACCGGGGAATATTACTGCAAAGCGATAATCGGTGAAGATTCCGAGCGCGATCGCGAATTAATCACTGAATTGTTTTTCAGTAAAACACCCAACTGGCAAAGATTACAATAACGCCAGAGCTTAAACTATCGCTTGTCAGTTATCAGCTATCAGGATAACGCTTTCCCTGGAAGACAAAGCTGTCCCTGAAATTAAAATTGTGGCGATAAAGTTCCTAAAAAGTTGCACGTTCGTTGGCATGAATGCCCTCACTGTGGGTGCAGTCTAGGTTGGTGTAGGAGATGTCACTCAACTTAAAATTCGGCACTCAATGGTGTGCGGGGGAAAGGAATCACGTCTCGTATATTTCCCATCCCCGTCATAAACTGCACCAAGCGCTCAAATCCTAAACCAAACCCCGCATGGGCAACGGTACCATAACGCCGCAAGTCTAGATACCACCATAAATCCTCTGGATTCATCCCCTGATTCTGGATGCGAGAAAGGAGGACATCGAGGCGTTCCTCCCGTTGGGAACCGCCGATAATTTCCCCAATCTTGGGTGCTAGTACGTCCATGGCGGCAACAGTTTTGCCGTCATCGTTCAAACGCATATAAAATGCCTTGATCCCTAATGGGTAATCGCTCACTATAACGGGTTTCTGAAATAATTCTTCTGCCAAATAGCGTTCGTGTTCCGACTGTAAGTCTGTCCCCCACTCAACGGGGTACTCGAACTTGCGGTCAGCTTTTTCTAATTGCGCGATCGCATCGGTGTAGGTAATTTGCTCAAACTGATTGTTGATAATATTTTCCGCCGTTGCCAGTACGGTATTATCAATCCGCTTATTGAAAAATTCCATGTCTTCGGGACAGTTCTCTAGTACCGAGGAGAATACATACTTGAGAAACTCCTGTGCCAAGTCCATATCGCCCTGTAAATCACAGAACGCCATTTCCGGTTCCACCATCCAAAACTCGGCTAAATGGCGGGAGGTATTGGAATTTTCCGCCCGGAATGTCGGACCAAAGGTATACACATTCCCAAATGCCATCGCCATCACCTCGGCTTGCAGTTGACCACTGACGGTGAGGTAGGCTTGGCGTCCAAAGAAGTCTTGGCTAAAATCCACCAATTGGTCTTCGGTTTTGGGAATCTCGTTGAGGTTGAGACTGGTTACCGTAAACAGTTCCCCCGCCCCTTCACAATCGCTAGCTGTGATAATCGGGCTGTGAATCCATAAAAAACCTCGTTCCTGAAAGAATTGGTGGATAGCATTAGCACAAGCATTACGCACCCGTAGTACAGCGCCGATCGTATTGGTGCGCGATCGCAAATGTCCAATGGTTCGCAGGAACTCAAAGGAATGGCGTTTTTTCTGTAGCGGATAGGTAGCAGGATCGGCTTCACCATACACCTGAACCGAATTTGCCCTCAACTCAATCCGTTGTCCTTTTCCTGGAGATGGCACCAATACGCCAGCAACTTCTACAGACGCCCCAGTGTTGATCCGCTGGAGAATCCTTTGATAATCCGGTACGTCAGGATTCAGGATGACTTGCAAATTTGCCAAGCAGGAGCCATCATTAACCTCCATAAAGGCAAACTCTTTGAGTTCTCGTTTCGTGCGTACCCAGCCCTGGATGGTTACAGTTTCATCCGGCTGACCTGTGCGTAAAAGTTGTGCGATCGGTTTTTTTTGCATAATTTTGCCAGTTTACCAAAATCAGTCACTCCGGGCTTGCCCATACCTGGACAATTAATTCAGCTTTTTTTAGCGTCAGTTGAATGGAGATTACGGTTGGGGATCAATGTAAAACAATAGAGGATCAATTATTTTTGCGAATGAACGGGGGATTGGTTATGACTGGGAAATAGATATCTCCACTGCCTTGGTGTGGATCAATCCTTCAGGCTCTGCAATGATAAATCCGGGCAGATTTGGCGCTCTGTTAACTATTGTGAAGGGTTTGGGCGTCAATTGGCAAGGAAAAGAGGACAACCCGAGACAATTGATGAGCCAAGGGAGACCCGAGACAAGTGAGCGGATGGGGTTGTTAATCGATGCAGGCGGCGGGTCGCCCCTACCGATTAACCTGCACAAGATTTGAGCAACCAGCCGATCACAATCCCCAGTCCCCCGAAGCGAACGGCTTGCCAAAAGGGTTCTTTAAAAGCACTCCAGGAAAAAAGCTGGCTCTCTAAATTCAGTTCAATGGTTTCAAGCTGCTCTTGAATTTGCCGGAGTTCAGCTTTCAAGGCGGGTTGGTTACGAGTTTGACGCCCAGATCGTCTAATTTGCTCGCGACGGTGCTGAAGCTGGGCTTGTCGCTGCTGATCCCGTTGGACTTGTTCATAGCGCTCTTTGAGAGCCAAAAGCGATTGCTCAACCTCAGATAACGCTTGCTCAAACTCGTCAGCATCTGGATTTTGCTGATTGGGATCAGAATCAGCACTCATAACAGAAGAAGGGATCAATCAATGGGTGAAAAAAAATAGATACAATCAAACACAAGACCCCAGAGGCTTCAGCCGTGGGATTAGCTTAACAAACTTATACCTAGACCGATGCAATATACTAAAACCGATAGTCTCAAGGACGCCAGTACCCTGGAACTTGCCCAAGCCTTAGCAGAACGTTTAGGGATTACACCCCAAGATTGGCATCGATTAAAGTCAAATCGCCCAGCTAGAGCCAAGGAGCAAACGGCGGCGGCTTTAGTCTTTTTGCTCAAAGAAAAGCCAGAGGAAGCTCTAGATCGGTTGCGTCAGGCGTCAGGATGGCTGGATCGCTCGATCTGTGCCCCCCCTTGCCCAACTCATGGAAATCGCGATCGCTAGGGAATCAAGGGTAACCTTGAGCGACTCTTCATGTGTTTGCACAGTCGCAGTTCAGTTCCCTGAGGATTCCAGTGAACTTGATCAAAAATTTGGTAGAGAAGGCATAACCCTCTACCATTTTCTGATTCATCATGGGGCAAACTCTCGTCAGCATCCCCTTGACGACAAGGCGGAGAAAAGCCGGAGCCTTGATCTGAGATGATCCACCAATATTCGTCATTGATGACACTAAAGTGAACCATTACGGTCTTACTTGGGTCTAAATTATTGCCGTGCTTTGCCGCATTTACTAATGCCTCTTGGAGTCCGAGTCGGATCTCCGGTCGCCACTTGCGCGGAATTTGTTCCACAAGTATGTCGAGAATTGGGCAAAGGTAAAGGGTAGAAGCAAAGCTAATTGTTCCCCAGTTGCGTTCAACTGGGCGCAAAGATGATACAGCAATCACTTAAAAAACCCCTAGCTTTTCGTTGGTGGACTGGATACATGACACGGTCTATAGCCGCGTTTGTCGATCTCATTTTTCTCAAACCAGACGCTCCACACTCAGGTATGAGTTATCATAAAGGTTCGTCCAGATTTTGTATACTGGCACCCTAATCGT
The DNA here is from genome assembly GCF_040219735.1 of Coleofasciculus sp. G1-WW12-02. NCBI lineage: Bacteria > Bacillati > Cyanobacteriota > Cyanophyceae > Coleofasciculales > Coleofasciculaceae > Coleofasciculus > Coleofasciculus sp. G1-WW12-02. The sequence continues at coordinate 16,709 of NZ_JAVJRX010000008.1, forward strand.
TGAATTCGCTGATCTAAATTTTGTCGAATCCTCATGCTCAATCTTGAGTTTCTTGCTACGTCAGCAGGTTGGTGAGCTTCTTATGGTTGTGGTGAATAATTTCAACTACTGCCCATTGATTGATTGGTAGATTGTGGTATTATATGTCAAATTTGCCTCTCAGGGGGTAGTTTTTCTCTGAATTAGTAATGACAATGTACTTTATCTACTATTGTATCCAAACTCTCATTCAAATACCAGAGCTTTGTTTTAAATGAGGGCAGATTGATTCGTTATTCGTTAGGGAACAGGGAACAGGGAACAGGTAAGGTAGAATTTTGAGTTAACTTCCCCTGCTCCCCCTGCTCCCCCTGCTCACTGATAACTGATAACTGATAACTGATAACTCCCTCATCCCTCCTGTTTTTCCAGGAAAGCCGCGCACTCAACGTGGGGGGTTTGGGTAAACAAGTCTGCCGGTTGAATATAGGTTAATTGGTAGCCGCCCGACTGACAGAGACGTTTAAGATCTCGTGCTAGGGTGGCTGGCTTGCAGCTAATGTAGACAAGGCGTTGAGGGAGAACTGAAAGCAGGGTTTCAATGACTTGAGGATTGCAGCCCTGGCGTGGTGGGTCAAGTAATACGATATCTGGAGCGATCCCCAGTTGCGGCAGCACGGTTTCCACAGTTCCTGTCTTAAAGGTGACATTGGTAATACCATTAATCTGGGCATTAAGTTGGGCTTGCTCCACGGCTGTCCCTTGCGCTTCGATCCCCAATGCTTGCTGCACCTGTTTGGCTAAGGGTAGGGTGAATGTACCAATGCCACAGTAGGCATCGACTAGATATTCAGTGCCTTGGAGTGCCAGCTTTTGCCGAATGACATTAAACAAGGCTTCTGCGGCTTCGGTGTTGACCTGGAAAAAGGTATCAGGTCTTAATTGGAACTCTAAATCCGCGAATATCTCCCGCAGATACGGTTGACCCAGGACACAATGGGTTTGAGTGCCGAAAATGACATTGGTACGGTGGGGATTCACATTCACACAAACACCCACCAGGTCAGGATAGCGATTGAGCCAGGTTTGGGCTTGAGTTTCCAGATTGGTTAAGTTGGCATCGGTTGTGACTAAGGTTAAAAGCATTTCCCTGGTTCGGCGTCCAATCCGGAGTGACAGGTGACGCAATCGTCCTTGATGACGGCTTTCGTTATAGATTGACCAACCTTGTTGCTGAATATCCTGCTTGATTTGGGCTAATAGGGGATTTAAGCGAGCATCTTGAACGGGGCATTGATTTAGGTTAATCAGTTGATGGGTTCCTTTCTGGTAATACCCAGCTTGAACTTGACCCGTTGGCGATCGCTGCATCGGATAGGTGGCTTTGTTCCGGTAAGCTAAAGGAGAATCAGTGCTTAAAATCGGGGCGATCTCGATTGATGTGAAGCCGCCGATACGGGTTAACGCTTGCTCTATCAGATTTTCTTTGACTGATCGCTGATACTGGGGATCAATATGCTGCCACTGACAACCGCCACATTTATCCGCCACGATGCAGTGGGGGCGGATACGATGGGGAGAGGGTTCGAGAAGTTGATGGAGTTTCGCGATCGCGTAATTGGGTTTGACGCGCACAAGTCTGACTCGGACATGATCCCCGGTTACCGTATCAGGAACAAAAACGACTCGATTCCCCAACCGTCCGACACCATCGCCACTATCATTTAGGTCTTTGATCGTCACTTCCACCAATTGACCTTGTTGCCACTGATCAGGGGAGACGGGAGGATGGGGGGACAGGGAGACAGAGTGATCCATAAAATGTAGATTTGTGAATACTTTTCCAGCAACTGACTTTATTTGTGGGGTCTAGAGTCGCTAAACTACAAATGTTATCTAAGTTAACCCAATAAGATGAGCGTAGTTAGCCAAGTTATCCTCAAAGCCGACGACGAGCTGCGATACCCCAGCTCCGGTGAACTGATGGGTATTAAAGCCTTTTTGCAGACGGGTGAGCAGCGGATGCGTATCGCTTCCACCCTAGCAGAAAATGAAAAGAAAATTGTTCAGGAAGCGAGTAAGCAGCTATGGCAAAAGCGTCCTGACTTTATTTCACCAGGAGGCAATGCTTATGGGGAGCGCCAGCGATCGCTATGCCTACGGGACTACGGCTGGTATTTGCGATTGATTACCTATGGTGTTCTGGCTGGAGGCAAGGAACCGATTGAAAAAATTGGTTTGATTGGGGTCAAGGAGATGTATAACTCTCTCGGCGTCCCTGTCGCCGGAATGGTTGAATCGATTCGTTGCCTCAAAAATGCTTCCTTGGAGTTGCTGAGTCAGGAAGATGCGATGGAAGCGGCTCCTTATTTTGATTACATCATTCAATCGATGTCCTGACTCTTGACAAGGTTCTTGGTCATTAGGTTACCTCAGGATTGGTGATTGGTGATTCGGGATTCGGGATGGGGAAGCGTTTTGATCATCAGATTCCCAATTGTCCCAATCACCGCCTCATCTCACCAATCCTCAATAATGTATTGACAAATCCTTGATGATCAAGTATAAAAAACCGACAGTCTCTATGGGGAGAATCTGTCGGCTGTTTGTGTGTTCCCTATTGATGACTCGGCTAGAGTTCAGTCATTAGCTAGTATGCAAAATTAACCCGCCTGAGGATTGCGATCTCGATCAGCGATTGGTTGTGAACTTGATCGTAGCCAATCGTCCTGTTTGCTTGTGAGGCGAGATGAGGAGAATAAATTGGCGTCTTCCCCAACACTAACGGCGATTACGCCAACCGAGGCTCTCGTGGCGCGGTTCAGCTAAAATGGTGGAATAGATTTACGGTTAAATTGGGCACAATCCTTTGCGCCCCTAAAGTTTCCAGGCGTAAGCGTCATCCACTAAATTCGGTGTGCCACGCCACTAGGGCTATGTTGTTTGTCAAAAAACTGCCTTGGACTTCCTTATCGATCTTGTTCGCCACCCATTGCGTCTTTGGCTGGTTGATCGCCGCTTCAAAGTTAATCGCAGATGCAGATAGACCTTGGGTGTTGTGGCTGATGGGGGCAATATATATCGTGTTTATCGATTTAGCCCTAACTGCCCCACTGACGCTGATTCAGAGCGTTTATAGCAGTTGGCTCAAGTCAGATACCCGCGCCTTTATATCCGTGATTGTGGGCGCTTTTTTGGCAGTGCTGATTCTGTGCTGGATACATGTTTTTGTCCGGATTCTGGTGCTGCTATCAGCCGGGGCGTTAGTGCGGTTAGATTTGCAAGTTGCCAACTTTGGCGAATGGCAAGCTTTCAGTGTGTTGGTTGTCTTTTCTCTGGTTGGCTATGGGTTAGGCATAATCGCACAGCAGATCGTGAGCAGTATGTTCTGAAGTGTCCTTTGTTTGCTCCCTCGCCTCGCCATAGTTCCACGCCTTATGTCTGGAACATTGCTTTCCCTGCAAACTTTAATCACTGCTTGGGAGTTGAATTTTCACAGCACCTTCTGGGGTGGTGACAACTTTACCGCCGAGTGCTTCAATCTGATTAATGGCACGCTGACGAGTGCCATCGTCTAGGGCATTTTGTAGCACCATTGACCAAGCACTGACTTGGGCTGATTTACTTAAGGGATTGCGGGCAAGAAATTGAGCGGTTTGGCGGGAAATTGAGGCAACATACTGACTTTCTTCGTCTTGATATGTGCTTGCCCATTCTGCGGCTTTCTCAAAGGATTGGCGGGCGGCTTGGGCGTCACCCAGGAATAACAGTTCGTCAATTGCCTTATAGCGCCAGATGTAATAGGATTTGGGGGGAACTTGGGGGGAAAGCTGCTGGAGTCCTTCTTCCATCAGTTCTACTGATCGATCTGGCATACCCGCATAGAGGGATGTGCTACCTGAAAGGAAAAAGTAGGCTTCTAAGAAGCGGGGGTCACGGGCTAGAATCACTTCAAAGTATTCGGGACTCAGTTGATAGCCGGTGACATCGCGAGCTTCATCATCCCCAAAGTATTGCAGGAAATTGAGAAAAACCCAATCGGCTAATAGGTTATCAAATCCGAATGTTGGTACTTTCTGGAGGAGATTTAGGCGCACCTTTTCGGCTTCGATTTGGCGTTGCAGTTCTGTGGGAGAGGGCGTTTTGCCCCTGCCTTGGAGCTGATTGAGTTGGGGAATTTGCAACCCCCCTATGGCGATGATACAGAGGATGGCAATCAGGGAAGGAATGAGAGATTGACGTAAGGGTTGAGAAGATTGGGTCAGCATTTTTGGTAAATGTATTGATTATTAGTTAGGGGATTGAACCACAGCTACACAAACAAAACTAGCCTAGCTTCGCTAACGTTAGACTAACGCGAGTTCCTAAAGATTTGTAAGTCCCTGTAGGGGCGCACAGACGTGCGCCCGATACAATTGACGGGAATGGGAATAAGGGAGCGATCGCACGGTTGAATTGACCAGAAGGAAACAGGCGATCCTTGTAGGGGCAAGATGCACCTCATCAATGAATAACTCCAATCCATTCAATTGGATCGGGTCGCCCTTTACTTAATAAACAATAGCAATGCCTTGATTTAACCCCTCCCTAACCCTCCCCTTGAAGGGGAGGGAACAACAACGGCACGTTTAGTTTAAGGACTGGCTTGGGGAAATCGAGCTAGGAGTTGCTCACGGGATAGCTGAGGTAGTTGTGAGAGGTATTGGCTTAACTGTTGGGGGGGTAATGCTAATAAAGAAGTGACCAGTGCGCTGAGTTGCTCATCCAATTCTCCAAATCGAATTTGAAGCAAATTTTCGACAATAAAATGCTGTGCTTGGTGGATTCCCGATTCACTGTTTTCGAGTTGAGATAATTGCAGGAGAAATGGGGTTAACTGCTGAGGGGGTAATGCCGATAAGGGAGTAATTAAAGCACTCAGGGTGGGAGTCAACTGTCCCACACGAGTCTGGAGGAGGTTTTCGAGAATCAGCCGTTGTCCTTGTTGTATACCTTGCTGCATACCTTGTTGCATGCCTTGTTGCATGCCTTGTTCTATGCCTCGTTGTATACCTTGTTGTATACCTTTTTGCATACCTTGTTGCATGCCTTGTTCTATGCCTCGTTGCAGTGCGGCGTCGAGTTGTTGCCGATATAGGGGTGCTAATGCCATAATTAACTCCCTCTCCTCTGTTTCTAAGTTTTGATGGGCTTGTAAGTTGGCTTGCAAGTTATACAATAAATCTAGCGCAGATTTCCGCAATGGATGGTCTTCGGGTAATCCGGTGATCTCCTCAATGGCTTGCTGTTGAACTCTGCCTTTTCCGAGAAGTCTTAGCCATAGGGTTTGGGGAGTAAGAGGGAGTTTGTGGATGACGATGATGGCTGTTTTGAGAGATTCTCCCATGAAGTAGATTCCTTCTAGCCAGTTAGGTTCATCGTTTATGGCTCTAAATCCTGCTAATAATCGGCTTGAGGCGGTGGGCGTGAGAATCCATAGTTGGGGGAGTTCACTGTCGTTGATGGAGGTATTTTCCCGTCGGGCGCGTCGTTCTAATTCTGAATGTAGGTCAAACAGTTTAGACAGACAACTGCGGATTTGACTAGGGATGACAGCGTTGCGAAAGGGTTCAAATACGGCGGGTGTTGTGGCTAGGCGTCCCAAAAGTCCAAGGGTGGTTTGGTAGTCATTTGGGGTAGAAGTGGGGGTGAAGTAAACGTCAACCTGTCGCACTTCCCCAGCAATGTCTCGACTCGTCTCAACGGTTCCTATGGGGGATAAGAGTTGGTCAAGATAATCTTTGGCAAATTGGTCGTGGGGAAATCGAGTCATTGGGGAATGGGGATAGTCTACCAGTGTAGCCGTCTATCTTACCGGAGTTGAAGAAAATTCGCGATCGGTAGGGGCGAGATACCTGCATCAATTAACAACCCCAATCCATTCAATTCGATCGGGTCGCCCTTTACTTAAGCTGTAACGCATTTAATTTGATAAGGCAATCTAAGCTAGCAAAAGGTTTCAGGAGCTAAATTATTGGATTTAGCTGCATAGCAGCTTAATCAACAAAGCAATACCTTGACGCGACCCCTCCCCTTCAAGGGGAGGGAACGACAGGGGCAGGTTTAGTTTAAGGACTGGCTTAGGGAAATCGAGCTAGGAGTTGCTCACGGGATAGCTGAGGTAGTTGTGAGAGGTATTGGCTTAACTGTTGGGGAGGTAATGCTAATAAAGAAGAGACTAGTGTTGTCAGTTGCTCATCCAATTCTCCAAATCGAATTTGAAGCAAATTTTCGACAATAAAATGCTGTATTTGTTTGATTGCTGATTCACTGTTTTCGAGTTGAGATAATTGCAGGAGAAATGGGGTTAATTGCTGAGGGGGTAATGCCGATAAAGGAGTAATTAAAGCACTCAGGGTGGGAGTCAATTGTCCCAGACGAGTCTGGAGGAGGTTTTCGATAATCAGCCGTTGTCCTTGTTGTATGCCTTGTTGTATGCCTTGTTGCAATCCTTGTTCCATGCCTCGTTGCAGCGCGGCGTCGAGTTGTTGCCGATATAGGGGTGCTAATGCCATAATTAACGCCCTGTCCTCTGTGTCTAATTTTTGTTCTTGATTGGCTTGTAAGTTGGCTTGCAAGTCATACAATAACTCTAGCGTAGACTGCCGCCGTTGGCTGTCTTCGGGTAATGCGGTGATTTCCTCTATGGCTTGCTGTTGGACTGTACCTTTTCCTAGAAGTCTCAACCAGAGGGTTTCTGGGATACGAGGGAGTTGGTGGATGACGACGATGGCTGTTCTGAACGCCTCGTGGAGAAAATAGAGTCCATTTAACCAGTTTTGTTCGTCGCCCAAGGCGCCAAAGCTATCGAGTAAGGGGGTTGAGGCGGTGGGGGTGAGTATCCATAGTCGGGGGAGTTCACTCGGGTTCAGGGAGGTGGATTCCCGTCTGGCGCGTCGTCTCAATTCCCGATGTAGGTCAAATAGTTTGGAAATACAATCACAAATTTGCTCGGAGGTGACAGCATTGCGAAAGGGTTCAAAGACGGCGGACGTTGTGGCGAAGCGCCCTAAAAGTCCCAGAGAGAGGAGGTAGTCATTTGAGATAGAGGTGGGTGTGAAGTAGACATCAACCTCTCGCACTTCCCCAGCAATGTCTCGACTCGTCTCAACGATTCCTATGGGGGATAAAAGTTGGTCAAGGTATTCCTTGGCAAATTGGTCGTGAGGGAATCGGGTCATTGGGGAATGGGGATAGTCTACGAGTGTAGCTGTCTATCTTACCGGAGTTGGAGAAAATTCGCGATCGGTAGGGGCGAGATGCACCTCATCAATGAACAACTCCAATCCCTTCAATTGGGTCGGGTCGCCCAAAACTTAATCAACAAAGCAAGACCGTGATCTGACCCCTCCCTAACCCTCCCCTCGAAGGGGAGGGAACAAGATTGGTGCTTGCTGGGAATAAGGCTGCGATCGCACGATGTAATTGACCGGAAGGGAACAGGCGAGTTCGGTTCAATGCTTATGTTATCTTTGTAATTATTAGGAGGCGCAGCTTTCCTCCCTAGATACCCAGCCGCGAAACATAGATGAAGACAGCAAAATTATTAATTAATGATGATAATCAGACGGTTATATTACCCAAAGAGTTTCAATTTCAGGATAACGAAGTTTATATTAAAAAAATTGGTAACGTCCTGATTTTGATTCCTAAAGCTAATCCTTGGCAAACTTTAAGAGAAAGCTTAAATCTCTTTTCAAAGGACTTTATGGAGAATCGGGAGCAGCCTAGCCTGGAAACTAGAGAAACATGGCAATAATATTTTTGTTGGATACTAATATTTGCATCTACATTATCAGACAAAAACCCGCCAACGTACTCGAAAAGTTTCAAAGCCTCAGTCCATCTGATGTTGGCGTATCATCTATTACAGTGGCTGAACTGGAGTATGGAGCTTACAAAAGTCAGCGTCAAGAACAAAACAGGACGGCGTTGAGTCAGTTTCTAATGATGCTGGAAATTTTACCTTTTGATGCCCAAACAACACAAACTTATGGTAAAATGCGATCAGAATTAGAAAAAATGGGGATTGTTATTGGTGCAATGGATTTGCTTATTGCATCTCAAGCTCTTGATCTTGGCATCACTTTAGTTACCAATAACGTGAGAGAATTTTCCAGAATTCCTGGCTTGACTTGGGAAAACTGGGTAGCATGACGGGCTGATAAGCTTGATGCGATCGCATGGGTCGCCCTTTACTTAATTAACAAAGCAATACCTTGACGCGACCCCTCCCTAACCCTCCCCTTGCTAAGGGGAGGGAACAACAAAGGCTAAATTGACCGGAATGGAACAGGCGAGCGATCGCAGCCTTTGTCGTCCGTCCGTAGGGGCGCATAGACGTGCGCCCGATAAAATTGACGGGGATGGGAACAAGGGAGCGATCGCACCATTGAATTGACCCGAATGGAACAGGCGATCGCACCGTTTGTCGCCCGCACGTAGGGGCGCACTAACGTGCGCCCGATACAATTGGTTTGAGGCATTATAAGGTTAGGTGATCGCTCTGGGTCGAGATATGGGTAGGTTAAGGATAGGGCGAAGCTGTGAACTCAGGTTCACCGTTCAATGCTCAAGCTGGTTAAATTCGGTCGTTCTCGCTCGCTTTGGCTGATTTGAGCGATTAGCCGAGACTTGATTAACTGGCAGATTCATTTACCCCTAGGTCGGTATGTCTGATAAGAAACCCAAGGAAAATCCTCTCAAACGAATTCTTCTTGTATTCTCAATGGTAGCCTTTCTAGGGTCTACGGGCTATGGGCTATTTGGTCTCTATAGTAACGCCTTACAGCAACCGAAAACGACGGCTATCCCGGAAGAGGTGTTGGTTGAGCAACAGCTAGCAGCTAAGGAACGGGGGTATGAGTTGGTTTTAGAGAGGGAACCGGATAATCGGGTGGCGCTGGAAGGCTTGGTGGAGATACGGTTACAGATGCAGGATACTCAAGGTGCGATCGCGCCGTTGGAGAAGTTGGTGGAGTTGCATCCTCAGGAGGCAGGGTATAAGTTACAGTTGGAGCAGTTGCAATAGCAGGTGGGAAAAGAGAGTTAGGGGAGTGGAGAGAGCGATCGCTAAAAGTTGCTTAACATCAAAGTTATCAATATCATCTTGATAGGATGCCTTGTCTCACAACCAAGCTGTTAATATGAATAAACATATAGTTTTATGTACGGACGATCCAGGAATTGGTGGTGTCGCCCAATATAATCACTCCATTCTCTGTGGTTTAGTTAAGTTAGGATATCGAGTAAGCTGTTTACAACATCAAACATCTAATCAACTCATTAACGCTCAAAAACATTTAGGTATTCAACATCTGTGGGTAAGTCGTGATAATTTTAATGATGTTATACGCCTTTTTAGCCACCCATCTAATAAACCCGATCTACTTGTTTGTAGTAACTCCAATCCATTTTCAAATTTTGCTATTAAGAAAGTAGCTATCCAGCTTTCAATTCCCTATATTATTGTCGAAGGTCTTGTTGAACCTCATCTAGCAGATCGCTTCGCTGAATACTTAGAAGAGTTATCACATCACTACAGTCACGCTAAGTCAGTTATTGCAGTTTCCTATGATAATTTGAATTTATTATACAAACTCTTTAGACTTCCTAAAAACCAGGGTAAGGTTATTTACTATGGAAGACCTGTAGAATACTTTAAACCTCGCGACTCATCGGCTCGTGAACGCCTGCGACAAGAGCTGAACATTCCATTTGATGCTGTAGTTTGCTTCACAGCCGCTCGTATAGAGATGCGAAAAGGTTACCAGTACCAGTTAGAAGCAATTAAGCAACTCAAACAAAGTCCAATTTGGACTAAAGTTTATTTTGTATGGGCTGGTGCTGGTATTTTTGAGCCACAACTTGAAGATAGAATAAAAAAATTAGTAGATGAACTAAACGTAACTGATCAAATTAAGTTTTTGGGGCAAATTTCAGACGTTTCAGATTGGCTTGATGCTAGTGATATTTTTGTTTTTCCATCCCAATTAGAGGGAATGCCGTTGTGTGTTATGGAAGCAATGGCAAAGGGATTACCTGTTATTGCAACGGCTGTAAGTGGTATTCCGGAAGAAGTAGGTGATACGGGCAAATTGCTGCCTGATCCAAAAATCGATTCACAGGCTACAGTCAAGGAATTGATAAAAGCGATTCAAGACTGGGTGACTAATCCAGAGTTATGCCACTCTTGTGGTCAGGCTGGCAAACGGCGAGCTGAAAAAATGTTTAGAGAAGAACGCATGGTTAAGGAGACAGTAGGAGTGATTGAGCGAGCTTTGTTACCCAATGGTGATTACGTTTCGCCTGAGTTCTCTATTATTAAACTTGATAAATATTTTCCCAACATGATTGTTGGTGATAAAAGAGCCTGTCGTTGGCCCTATCTGCGTTGGAAAGTTCCCCATAACTGGTATGTAGACAAGCGGCAACCTGGAGTGGGATTTCTCAATCGAGATGAAGCTCATATTCTCTATAATACAGCCCTCAATTTTAAAGGAAAAAGAGCTTTAGAAATTGGCTGTTGGTTGGGTTGGTCAGCCTGTCATTTAGGATTGGCTGGAGTAGAGTTAGATGTAATTGACCCTTTGTTGGTTCAACATGAATTTTATCAAAGCGTAAGTAGTTCCCTCAGAGACGCTAATGTTCTTGACTCAGTTAATCTAATTGCTGGTTGTAGTCCCCAAAAAATAGAGGAGCTAGCTACTCAGTTTCAACGCAAGTGGTCATTGATTTTTATTGATGGTAGTCACGAGGCTCCCGCACCGCTTAATGATGCAATTATGTGCGAAAAATTTGCCGAAGTGGATGCTTTAATTCTCTTCCATGATTTAGCTTCTCCTGATGTAGCTGAAGGTTTAGACTACTTCAAAGAAAAAGGGTGGCAAACGATGGTTTATCAAACTATGCAAATTATGGGAGTGGCTTGGCGAGGAAATGTTGAACCCGTTAAGCATCAACCCGATCCAAAAGTTGACTGGGAATTACCTACCCACTTGCAAGATTATTTAGTAAGTGGTTTATCCCAAGATTCATCTTATGAATTTAAAGAAATCCTTGATATTGTCCGACCCTACACCCTATTAAGTGAAGCGCGGTTGTTCTCACTTTACTCCCTAGCTAAGAAAGTCTGTTTGGATGATATTCCCGGAAATTTTGTGGAGTGTGGAACTTATAAGGGAGGAGCAGCAGCTCTATTAGCATCCGTAATCCAAAAATATACTTTACGCCCTCGACTCCTATACGCCTTTGATACTTTTGAAGGAATGCCAAATCCTACTGAAATTGACCGACATAAGGGGATTCCAGCGAATTTAACGGGATTCGGGGTAGGGACATTAAAAGCTCCAATTCGTGAAAATTTGGACAAAATATGTCAGTTATTGAACGTTAGAAATATAGTCATACCTGTCCAGGGTTTATTTTGCGAGACTTTGCCAGAATATAAGTCAGTAATAAGCAACATTGCTTTCTTACATGCGGATGGGGACTGGTACGAATCAACAAAAGAAATATTCAACACGTTCTATGAGAGCGTTGTTCCTCAAGGCATTATTCAAGTGGATGACTACGGTCATTGGGAAGGTTGTAGAAAAGCTGTGCATGAGTTTGAGCGACTTCGAGGCGAATCATTTGCCATACAAAAGATTGATGATACGGGAGTCTGGTTTCATAAAAATAGTGGAATATCCGAAAAATTAGGTTTAAAAATCTGTATAGATGGTGTATTTTTCCAGCTATACAAAACTGGAATTGCCCGGGTCTGGCGTTCGTTACTAGAAGAATGGTCACATAAAGAATTTGCCAAATATATTGTGATACTTGACCGATCTGGAACAGCGCCCCAAATTCCTGGAATCCGTTATCGAAGTGTACCACTTTATGACTATAGCAGTACAGATGCTGACCGGACAATGTTACAGCAGGTGTGTGATGAGGAAGGTGCTGATTTATTTATTTCTACTTACTATACGACACCCCTGTCAACGCCATCTGTGTTTATGGCGTATGACATGATTCCAGAAGTTCTGGAATGGGATATGAATAATCCTATGTGGAAAGAAAAACATCGTGCGATTCAACAGGCGTCTGCTTACCTGGCGATTTCAGAAAATACAGCGCGTGATTTGGTAAGGTTTTTCCCAGAGATATCTCCAGAATTGGTAAGAGTGGCTCCTTGTGGAGTTAAAAGCATTTTTTCTCCAGCGAATTTGGAGGAGGTGAATAGTTTTCGCACGAAGTACGGCATCTCAAAGCCTTATTTTATTCTGGTAGGTACTGGAGGCGGGTATAAGAATACAATTCTATTTTTCCAAGCGTTTGCTCAACTGTATAGTAAACAGGGTTTTGATATTGTTTGCACGGGTAGCGGTTCCCTGCTTTCTCCAGAGTTAAGAACTTATGCGTCGGGTAGTGTTGTCCATATGTTGCAACTTAGTGACGAGGAATTGAGAACCGCTTATTCTGGTGCGGTTTCATTAGTTTATCCCTCAAAGTATGAAGGGTTTGGGTTACCACTGTTAGAGGCAATGGCTTGTGGTTGTCCAGTGATAACTTGTGCAAATGCATCTATTCCTGAAGTGGCTGGGGAAGCGGCATTATATGTGAATGACACTGATAATAATGAACTAACGAATGCGCTTTGTGATGTGCAAAAACCCGATGTTCGCAACTCGCTAATTGCGGCGGGTTTAGCACAAGCGAAAATGTTCTCATGGTCAAAAATGGCGGAAATCGTTAGTGCGGCTTTTGTTGATGCTACCCTCTTGCCTTTAAATCTGAGAGACATTAATTTAATTATATTCCCCGATTGGTCTCAACCTGAAGAGTCACTAGGGATAGAATTGGAACAGGTGATTAAAGCGATCGCGACTCATGCGGATAGAAGTCATATCACGTTGCTGATAGACACCAGTAATATTTCTCAGGAGGAGGCTAATCTCTTTTTGTCTGCTGTAGCCATGAATCTACTCATGCAGGAAGATTTAGATGTTACCGAGGGTTCAGAAATATCTCTCATGGGACATCTGGGTGAAATGCAGTGGAAATCTCTCTTGCCTCACCTCCAGGCTCGTATTATCTTAGAGAACGAAAATCAAGAAGTGATCACAGGCGTAAAAGCAGAAAGCATTCCATCCTGTACGCTAGACAGTGTATGCAAGAAGCAAGCGGTTCGGTTAGAAACAGGGCGTTGGCAGTTTATATAAACTCCTACTGATTAGCTTCAATGTATTTTTGCCACATCTGTTTGTAAGCGTTTTCCATCTCACGAGTAAACTGCTTGGCATTCCATAAGGGGGCAGTTTGCCTGGATTGCCGCAGTTTCCAAGCAACATTTTGCCGCAGAGTTTCGTCTTTCCCTAAGCGCACACCCCACTCGATATATTCTTCATCCGTCCAACTAATTCCCTCAGTTACACCCGCATTCATGATCATGGTATAGCTGTTACGAGCTGCAAATTGCTGTCCAACTCTTGTGACTATGGGAATACACATCCAGAGCGTTTCTAAAGTCGTAGTTGCTCCGTTATAGGGATAGGTATCTAGCACTACATCAGCAATGCCTAAATTGGCACGATGAACCGATTCTAATTCCACCCCTGGTAAAAATCGCAAACGCTCACTATCCACTCCCGCTTCTTCAGCAATTTGGGTAAAGAAGCGCTTGATTGACTCTTCATCAGCCAAACCTTTAATCAAAAAGTAGCTATTAGGAACCTGCTTAAGAATTTGCATTTGCAGTCGTGCCGTATGAGGATGACGCTTATAGCCAGTTTGAGCGCTAAGATACACCACAGCGTCGCTAGGAATATTGAGTTGATCCCGACGTAGAGTAGGCACACCTACCTCAAAACCATCCACAGCAATATAAGTTTTGGGTAGACGCCAAATTTTGGCAGAATAATAATTTCCAGCAGATTCCGGTAAAACATAGGGGTCAGCGATAAAATAGTCAATTGTTGGCAACCCTGATGCGTCAGAACCTAGCCAAGTGACTTGAATGGGAGCAGGCTTCAAAGCCATAACCCCACAAACTCCGCTAGAAGTGACACTGTCTAGGTCGATTAGCAAATCAATTTCATCGTGATTAATACGCTCAGCAATTTCACTAACTGTCTTGGTTTCCGACAAGTCGCAAAATTGAGAACTATTCTCAGCAAAAGACTGTTGCAAGCTATCATTGGTTCGCTTGAGAGAATAAGCATAAATTTCATATAAATCGCGGTTATGATAGTGAAATATCCATCGCACCAGCCAGCCAACAGAGTGTCGGCGCAAGCAGCTAGAGATATAACCTAATTTTAAGGGTTTCAAAGAACTATCACGGCGCTTGGATAGTTGTAGTGATTGAAATTGGCTCGCTCTCGGTTGGTAGTAGTTCTGGATGCTAGATTGACAAAATTTGGCAACTTTATTGCGTAACTTATGAGTCTTTTCTGGCTCATCAGTCAAATAGTTAGAAAAAGCAACCGTTGTTATCAAACTGAGCAAATGGTTTTCACTGACAATACTGTTTGATTCAACGAGTTTGTGAAGCTGATCTTGCAGTTTTTGATATATTTTAGATGCTTCTTGCCAGTACCCACCAGCTCGCGTTAGACCTCTGATTTGCAGATAATTCCCCGCTATTTTATCTTCCAATGCCTGAGAGCAGCGAAGAATATGTCGGGCAAACTCCAGACTCTCAAGATACCTACCTGTGTTCTGATAGAGGTTTGCCAGGTTTGCCAAAATCGATATGTTGTTAGGTTGTAGCCGCAGGCATAGTTCAAGGTATTTTGCAGCGACTTTTGCAGGGAGATATTTTACAAAGGACTCTACTTGCTCAAACAAAATAGAGTTTAATATTTGATAATAATCTTCGGAACGATTAAGACTAGAAACGCAATATTCTGCCAAATCAACAGCCTGTGGATGAAGCGGGTGATGCTCTAATATCTGCGCCAACACTTGCAACAGCAAACTAGCATCAACTTTTCCAGACTTGTCTGTCTTAAGTTGTTGTACTGCCTGAGATAGGGTGGAATCGTCATCCGCAAATAACTCTAAGCGCACAGAGAGCAGAATAATGTGAAGTAAGTTATCTAAATTATCTGGGCTGATTTCTCTAATGTGCTGTCGGATTGCCCAAGCCACCTTGTCATCTGCTACTGCTTCCCGTCTGACTGCTTCTTGTTGTAAGATTTCTACCAGCTCTCTTGTCCAAAGCTCGACTTGCTCTGGTTCTCCCTCTGCCATTGGTAGCAGCCAGATCATTTGCGCTTCGGTTTCCTGCCCCTGCAACAGCAATAGCAAACCTAAATGCCAGTAATGGGATTTAACATCAGGTTCAGCCTCGATTGCTTGTTCATATAGGCTTGCCGCTTGGCTATAGTCGCCTTGAATTAGACACTGATTTGCTTGCTGCTGCCAGATAGCGATATTAGTAAAAAAAGCACCTTTATCCGTCATCGGCAAACACTAATCAATAGTTGTGAAATAGTTGTGAAATAAAACAAAGCGGGTAGAGATTCCCTACCCACTTCAGCACCTTGTCTAACTTAGATTTACTAAAACCACTGCAGATAGAGTTTCTCTTCTAACCGTCTAAGGGTTTATAAGCTGCGTCGCATTTGGGTGCATCACCAGTGAAGTCTATTGTAGTACTAGCGGCATTAGGTCCCCCGTTCGTCGGAGCCTTGATACCTTCGCACAACACAGCAAGTGTAGTTGCCTCACCTGTACCTGCTACCTCGCCTACCTCAACGCCGCCTTCATAAGCTTTGAGGGTGGCACTCTTTGGTTGTGCCAAATGGGTAGTTTGTTCGGCGCCAGCGGTGTTCTGACCTTCAACACCATATTTATAATTAGTGGTTTCGGTGGCAATGCCAAGACCCAATAAACCGAACTCGTCAACGTCGGTCACAAACTTGCCTTCCTCCAAGTAGTAAGCTTGTTGAGATCGGTTCGCTGAACCAACATAAGTTTTTGCTTCCGACTGCTTCGCCTTATTCGCTTGGTTGAGGAAGGAGGGCAGAGCAATAGCAGATAGAATACCAATAATAATGATTACGACGAGCAGTTCAATCAGCGTGAAACCCTGATCCTGCTTTTTCTGACTGAGATGCTGTAAGAACTTGGCTTTGAGTTCAGTTTTCATGAACGGTTTCTCCTTGAGATGGGGGATGCTTGACTTTTGTCTCCTACATGTAACTTACCCACTTCCGACTACTTTCCTATCACCTGACGCCAAAAAAATTTTTTTTCTGGGTTCCCAGTCACTCAGGATGCACGCTCTACCAGCACATATCCATTTTCTGCCAGTCCAGTCAATGCCTGTTTGACAGTCTCCAACGCCTCTTCTTGGTTGGTAGACTCCAGGGTTACCGGATGCACTGGGCGCAATTGCTGCCATCGCGCCACCAGGGATGGTATCAACTGAGACGACTCCAACAGAGGCAACAGGCAAGCGGCAATAGTACTATCTACCAATCTTGACTCTCCCGTCACAGGTAGATACTTACTGATTTCCCAGGGATTGAACTGGGTGACACATCTGCTCATTTCCTCTTTCACGGCTGCGGTTCTGAGCTGGGGATGTAAATGTACCTGGGCTTCCTGCCAATCATCATTCGTCCACTCGGCAATCGGTACAAAGGGTTGAGCTTGATGGGGATGCCCGCACCAGAAGTCCAATAGACGATGGATGGGATGTAATAGCTCAAATAAGCGCAGTTGCTGTTCCTCTGAAATATCGGGTAAACTCATCGCCAAAAACACGGGCAAATTCTCCGGCTCTTTGAATAGCTTCATTAAGTCCCATTGCCGCCAATTCACCATACTGATAAATTCTAAGTCTGCCCCTCTCAACGCCGCAAATAAATCAGAAATCGTGTAGCCCTTATCCCCTTGGAAGAGATAGTTCATTAAAACATTTCCTTTTCCATCTTCCCCTTCATACTTACCAGTCCACGTTTGGGTTTTCAGGTTAACCCCATCCTTCAAAGCCTTCATTATGTCTAAGACGATTTCAATCTCCATATCCTCCGGATTACCCTCCATCAATCCCATCATCTGGAACGCTTCTTGAGCGCGGAAATAGTTAACCCGCTGATGTTTGCTGTGGAGATTGCTGCGAATAATCCCCTGTGGCTTCAGCACTAACTTCATTGCTTGGAGGGCAATGGCTGGGTCAGGAAACAGGTAAAGCAACTCATCACAATTAATGTAGTCAAACTCTAAACCGAGCTGAGGCAACTCATAAATAGAGATCTGATGAAATTCTACCTGCTCAAAACCATGATGCTTTAAACGCTGACGCGCTAATTCCAGGGATTTCTCGGATATATCAATCCCGACAATTTTTGCCCCAGGGTTGGCTTCGGCTAAAATTAAAGCTCCATATCCCGCACCACAGCCAGCATCTAAAATTGTTATCTGCTCCGTATCTATTACCTTTTGATTTCTTACATAGTAAGGTGTGACAAAATTATGAATATAGAGTTTGCTAACATTATCTTTCGGGGAGCGGTCTATGGGAATACGTGGATAGGGCCCAAAATCAAATTGCTGGCGAATTTTTTCTAGTAATACAGCCGCTTGTTCATCCATCAGCGCTATCTCTCCATACAAAGGCACAGACACAAATCAACAGCATTCAAGCTTTTCCCCCAAGTCTAAGGATAATCGGATGGGTGACGCGATCGCAATGATTATGAAGGGATAATCGTCACTGACACCATTTACCAACAAGGGCGCACGTTGGGAAAGGGCGCACGTCGGTGCGCCCCTACGAGGAACCATCCATCATACATATTAGGTGTGCTACGCCAGTCGAGGGGTTTTTCAGGTAGCACAGCACGAAACACTGATTTCACGGATTTATCGAAAAGGTAGGGGTGGGGATGTGAGAGGTTAGCCCCACTGATTTCACTCCACAGCAAATACAGGTGTGGGGATACAATCAAGATTCGATTGAGACAGATATGAAACGCCTTTGTGTGTCAATCTGTGTCATTTAATCGTTAGTCAGCGGCAAAGTGTGACTCAATCTGAGTCATCTGTGTTATCACAAAAAATCTGGATCAACTCCCAGCGATCGCAGTCTCTCCTCTAACCGATTAGATATGCCCAGCCAGGACGTACACAAAGCGAAGCGAGCGCTCACTACGAACGGTGCGATCGCTCTTTTTGTGTCCTCGTCTGCAAGCTTATGTATATAGTCTATAGGCAGGCACATTTTTCCACGATCAAAAGTATACCATGAATCAACACGCGATCGCATTAAGTTATATTTTTTACCTCAACCGTCGCACCTCTTCTAAACTCAAGCCAGTGATTTGACTAATCGTATCTTCATCGACAACCCCTAACATTTTCCTAGCCATTTCTACTTTAGATTCCTGAATCCCCTGTTCTCGTCCCACTTGAATCCCCTGTTCTCGTCCAAGCTGAATTCCCTGTTCAATTCCCTGTCTCAAGGCTAATTTTATTGCATTCCGTTGGTCATGAATATACATTTCCCGTTGTTCTAGCGCTTCTAACTCTTCACGAGTCAGATTCGCTTGATTCGCTACTTCAAACGCCTTGCGTATTTCCGGGACTTGTGCCATTGTTTCCGGTATCGTTTCTAATCCTCTAGCACATTTAATAAAGTATATCCATTTATCCGCTAGGGTTTCTAGTTCTTCTAGCTCTTTGGTAAATTTTGGTAATTCAACAAAGACTAACTCCAAGTCATTAATCGGGTAATCTGTCAAAAGATTCTTTTCTTTGAGGACAAAATTAGAAATCACTTGGGGCAAATCCTCAAACATTTCAAAGTCCGTCAGCGTCAAGGCAATAACCGGATTCAATAGAGTATAATCCTCCCCGGGTTGCAATTGAATCGAATAGGCTTTAGCTGCGTTATACAATATCCGCTTCTCAAACCCCGATAAATTCAGGACTTGCATCTCTATAATCACCGTTGTCTCATCGGTTAGTTTAGCTTTAACATCCAGGAACGTATCTTTAATTCCCTGAATCTTCGGCGCTAGATAAGGGTTAATAATTTTTAACTCAGTGATTCGGGGATGTCCACCGTAGAGGAGGGAATTCAGGAAACTAATTAGGATTTCTGGGTTTTGCTCAGAGCCAAATATCTTTTTAAAGGCAAAATCCGTTTTGGGATTAATAAAAATCATAGTTATCCTCCCCTGATTAAACGTTTACTTTAAAAAATGGCAATCTGTTGTAAGCTCTACTCGCTTCGTGATCGCGTGAAACCTCTTTTTGTGTCAATCTGTGTTACTTAATCGTGAGTTTACAGCAGAATGTGATTAAATCGGTGTCTTATGTGTGATCACAAAGAGTCTGGATCAACGAAAGAGCGATCGCAGTCTCTCCTCTAACCGATTAAAGATGCCCAGCTAGGACGTGCGATCGCTCCTTCTGTGTCTTTGTCTGAAACCTTATGTGTCGAGTCTATAGGCAGGCACATTTTCCCATGATGAAAAGTATACCATAAACCAACACGCGATCGCAGGTCAGCAGGAGAAAATCAACCAGGCTTTAGAAATACCAATTTTCGATTTTCAATTCATTAAAATTAGCATAATCGGATACATTATTAGTCACTAAAATCAACTGATTAACCTTAGCAATTGCGGCAATTTGACTATCTGCAAACGAGGGAGTTTTGCCCAGTTTAACCAAACGCGCCCTCTCTTGGGCGTGCCATTCGGCGGCGGCTTCGTTGTAAGGAAAAAAAGGTAATTTCGCTTTGACTTCTTCCTGAAGATATTGTTCTAACCCTTGACGCTTTCTTGATGGCGGCAATCGATTCAAACCAAATAACAGCTCGTGCCAGACTATCGTTGCTGTTGACATCTCTCCAGCATAACGGGATAAATTTGCCATAACTCTGGCATCAGGCTTTGGCTTCATCGGTTCAGATATTATATTACTATCTAGCAAAAATCGAAGCGTCACAAATTCACCTCGCGTCCAGGAGATTTATCGCGCACATCGCCAAAAATAGCATCAACATCAATGTCTAGTTCAGCGATATTATATCTGAGCCTAAATTCCTCTAATTTGTCACCAAACTTGCCTTTATCCTGATTGATTGGAGTATCAATAATTTCAATTCTCACGGCTTGACCTTCAGGAATATCCAGAAGTTCTGAAAATTCTAACGTTTGACCGCGTTTAATCGCTGTGATTTGCATAATCGACTCTCCCGATGCTAAAAAATTCTCACTCATACAGATAACCCCAAAATCCAAGATAACCTGGGGACGAGTTTAGACTCACTGATCACCCCATTTTCCCCCATCATCAGCTCAATCCTACCCGATATCGCCACAATTGGGTCTTGGGTGCGATCGCTCTTAACGTCTTTCTGTGTCAATCTGTGTTATTTAAGCGTGAGTCTACAGCAGAATATGATTCAATCGGTGTCACTTGTGTTATCACAAAGTATCTGGATCAACGAAAGAGCGATCGCAGTCTCTCCTGTAACCTATTAAAGATGCCCAGCTAGGACGTGCGATCGCTCTTTCTATGTTCTTGTCTGCAAGCTTATGTATCGAGTTTATAGGCAGGCACATTTTCCCATGATAAAAAGTATACCATAAATAAACCAATACGCGATCGCGCTTCCACCTTAAAGCTACAACCCGAATACCTAATTACGATGAATCAGTCTGTCATACTCATCATGATCTCCTATCCATACCCAAATAAAGTCAGAACCATCTTCTACAGCTAAGGCTCTATAACTTAATCCAATCCTTGCTGACCAATACTTTCCCACCTTTTTGAAGTTTAAAGATGGATGATTGGGATCAGCTTTGAGTAAATCATAGCTTTTTCTTGCCTGACGCTGAACCGTCTCTGGTAAGGCGTAAAAGCGTTGCCAGAATTTCGGGGTTGTTCGATGCACTTACAAGTTTCCTAGTTTTCCTTGAGACTTTGCTGTCATTGCCTCTTCCAGCAAAAAATCCAGTTTGCCATTAGCACTATCCCCCTCAATTTGCTTATCCCAGATTTCCCAATCTTTTTGAGCAAACCACTCTCTCAATCGCCGGAAATCCTCCTGAGAGAGCGCTTCAATTTCCGATTGAATCTGTTTCACTTGTTTCATTTAACGTCACGCTTGAGCAATCCACCTCTATCATTTTATCGCGTAGATGTGCTCGCCTAAAACATCTTTCTATGTCAATCTGTGTCATTTAACCGTAAGTCGGCGGCAGAATATGATTCAATCGGTGTCATCTATGTTATCACAAAGAATCTGGATCAACGCCTAGCGATCGCAGTCTCTCCTCTTCTAAACTCAAGCCAGTGATCTGACTAATTGTCTGTTCATCTAAAACCCCGATCATTTTCCTCGCTATTTCTACTTTAGACTCCTGAATCCCCTGTTCTCGTCCCACTTGAATACCCTGTTCAATTCCCTGTCTCAACGCCAGTTTAATCGCATTCCGTTGGTCATGAATATAGATTTCTCGCTGTTCTAAAGCTTCTAATTCTTCACGAGTCAGATTCGCTTGATTCGCCACTTCAAATGCTTTGCGAATTTCGGGAACTTGTGCCATTGTTTCCGGTATCGACTCTAATCCTCTAGCACATTTGATAAAGTATATCCATTTATCCGCTAAGCTGCCTAATTCGTCTAGCTCTTTGGTAAACTTGGGTAATTCAACAAAGACTAACTCCAAGTCATTAATCGGGTAATCCGTCAACAGGTTCTTTTCTTTGAGAACAAAATTAGAAATCACCTGGGGCAAATCCTCAAACATTTCAAAGTCCGTCAGAGTCAAAGCTATCACCGGATTCAATAGAGTATAATCCTCCCCGGGTTGCAATTGAATCGAATAGGCTTTAGCGGCGTTATACAATATCCGCTTCTCAAACCCGGATAAATTCAGGACTTGCATCTCAATAATTACCGTTTTATTATCGGTTAGTTTGGCTTTAACATCCAGGAACGTATCTTTAATTCCCTGAATCTTCGGCGCGAGATAAGGGTTAATAATTTCTAACTCCGTGATGCGGGAATGTCCATCGTAGAGGAGGGAATTCAGGAAACTAATAAGGATTTCTGGGTTTTGCTCAGAGCCAAATATTTTCTTAAAGGCAAAATCCGTTTTTGGATTAATAAAAATCATAATCATTTTCCCCCAATGAACACGATCCCCTACAAACACCCGATCGCATTCCTTTGTGCTAACCGAGTTTTTGGTGCGATCGCTCTTTTTGTTTCCTCGTCTGCCACCTTATGGATAGAGTCTATAGGCAGGTACATTTTCCCATGATGAAAAGTATACCATAAACCAACAGGCGATCGCATATTAAAAGCCGATAAATGAGCAACAAAACCCGCCCTTGCTTAAGAGCCTAAAGAAAAATCCCACGTAAACTGATAAAAATAATCGCTCCTAAACTAGCGGCGGCGGGTAGCGTAATTAACCAAGCTAGAGCAATGGATTTAAGGGTTTGAAAGCGAACTGTGCGCCAATTTTGAATCAATCCAATGCCAACAATACCACCCACTAAGGCGTGAGACGTTGAAACCGGGAAGCCGAAGCGGGAAGCGAGTAAAACAGTTGTCGCCGTGGCAATTTCGGCACAAAATCCACTACTGGGTTGTAAAGGGATAATATTTTCCCCAACGGTAGTAATCACCTTTTTACCCCAAACGGCTAAACCTGCAACGATACCCGCACCACCGACGATAAGAATCCACAACGGAATATTAAACGCAGTGAGTGGAACCGTACCCGTAGCAATGATATACGCGATCACAGCTAAGGGAGCGATCGCATTCCCGACATCGTTGGAACCGTGAGCAAACGCCACAAAACAAGCGCTGAGAACTTGGAAACGCGCCAGTTGTTGCTCAATTGGTGAGGTAAAGGGGGACACAGAATTAGGGGGTGGGACAATATTAGCTTCAATTTCCCCTTCCCCAGTTTCCCCCTTATGAATACTTTTGTCTCTCGATTCTTTAGTATTAACAGCTAGAATTAAGGAACCACTTTCTAACTGATTCCAACTAATCAAACTCAGGACAATCGCCGCTATTGAAATAGTAATAATGGGTAAATCATGAGCAGGAATAGGCAAAGCATAAAATAGAGGACGATTAAATAAACTTGGCATCACAATCGCGCCAAAGATGCTCAAAAGAATAGCACTTAGCCAAGGAATCCATTCCCGTAACTGAACAATCGGATTCGTTCGCCTTAAAATTGAGGTATTGATAATACTATAAAATCCGGCGGCTAAAATCCCACTGATCACGGGTGTAATAATCCAGGTTAACGAAATACGACCCAACGTTCCCCAGTCTACCGCCTGCACCCCAATCGCTACCCAACAAAATCCTGCGATCGCGCCAACCACAGCATGGGATGATGCGACAGGTAATCCCAGACTGGTGGCAATTTGTAACCATAAACCACAAGCGAGTAACACCGAAGTCATCCCCAGTAGTAACACCTGTGGCGTTTGGGCAAATAAGCTTGGATCAATAACTTTCGTTGCTAACGTTGTCGCCACCCCTTGACCAAATAAAACCGCACCCGTAAACTCCAAAATACCTGCAATAATTAGCGCTTGCCGTAGGGTAACCGCTTTTGAGCCAACTGATGTTCCCATGGAATTAGCAACATCATTGGCGCCTAGATTCCAGGCTACATAGAAGGCAAGAATGGCAGTTAAACCGAGTTGAACTACAGCTATTGAAATCACTCGTTATTCCTTATTCATCAAAATTTCCTGCACAGCTTGCCGATAGTGGTTATAGGATAGCTTGGAAAAACCAACAAAAATCACTTGCTCGATGGTTGTATTCCCTTCCAAAACCTGCTTAACTGTACCTACAGCTATTCTGGCAGCCCGTTCCGGCGGAAACCCATAAGCGCCCGTGCTGATAGCAGGAAAGGCAATACTGCGAATCTGATAATCCTTTGCCAGTTCCAAACTCCGATAATAACAACTCGCTAACAAAGCATCCTCGCCATGATTACCATCCCGCCAGACAGGTCCCACTGTATGAATTACCCAATCGGCTGGCAGATTGTAACCCTGAGTAATTTTGGCATCACCCGTTTTACAACCATTCAAACCTCGACATTCTGCCAACAAGCCGGGTCCTGCAGCACGATGAATCGCCCCATCCACACCTCCTCCACCAAGGAGAGAGGTGTTTGCTGCATTGACAATAGCATCGACGGTTAACTGGGTAATATCGCCTTCAATGACTGCTATTTTACCTGGTATCATAATGAATTGTATCCTCCTAAGAAATATTTCTTTCCTTCAAGATTGAGCTGAGGTTTTAGCACAGCATGTTACCCACACCCTTACCATTCCCCCAAAAAACTGATCAGCGCTGGCATACGTTTAAGGAAATGTTACAACGTCTGCATCGAGAGGGCATCTATATTCATTCTGAACAATTAGCAGAATTTCTGTTAGTCCATGGATTGCCAGTTGATTTGTGTTATGTCCCTCAACATTTGCAGTCTAAAGCGATTCAGATAAATCACAACTATCAGGGCGATATGGTGTCTCTAGCTGAACAATCAGAACCGAATTGGGATTATTCCTAGATGAACAAGGTATAAATGCCCATAGTAAAAAATAATCCCTGCTATCAAATTTAATCCAAAAATGGGGACGGGTGACTGGGCATTGAGAAAGTTTGCTCAACTTTAATTGAGTCCGACTCCTTAGGGTGAGAAAGAACGGTCAATTTCGCTTAACTTTTGACCCCTTACTACTACCTTTTCCCTTTCCTTTAGATGGCTGGGATTTTGATGTCGGTGCAATCATTGGCACCGTAAAGTGAAACTGACAACCCTGGTCTTTACCCGCCGAGTCTGCCCAAATTTTACCGCCCCACCCCTTGACAATTTGGCGACAAATTGCTAAACCTAAGCCTGTGCCGCCTGTAGTCCGTCGCAGCGCCCCTTCTTCTTGATAAAAACGATCAAAGACATCTTCTAAGCGATTGGGTTCAATACCCCGCCCTGTATCGGCTACGGTCACTTTTAACATAGAATTCCCATTGGTTTGAATCCCAATTGTGATTTCTCCTTGGGAGGACGTAAATTTGCAGGCATTGTCTAGCAGTTTGGCAAGGGTTTCCACCAGCCACTCGCCATCTGCTTGGACTAAGGGCAGATCGGTAGGAACTTGATTAATAATATTCGGTCGCCGCTCCTGTGACCAATGGACGTTGATCCGGCTGAGGGCTAACTCAATGCACTCTTGTAGAGAAATGGCTTCTACATTCCATTCCACACGACCACTTTCTAGGCGGGAGAGGGTGAGAAAGTCTTGCACCAGTTTCCGCATACGTTCGGCGTCATCAAGGGCGGTATTGAGCATCACTTGACGCAATTCTGGCGACATATCCGGCTCGCTAGCCAGACTTTCTAGGCAAACCTGAATGGTTGACAGGGGGGTGCGGAGTTCGTGACCCGTGATTGCGACTAAATTACTACGAGTGCGGTCAAGGGCTGCGAGTTGTTGGTTCAAATCTTGCAGATTCGCATAGGCTTCAGCTTGGATTAAGGCGACACCCACTTGAGTCGCGATCGCTTCGACGAGGGCGAGTTCTTCATCCTTCCACCGATAAGGGATTTCCCCACAGTGGTGTAACTCAACCATACCCAACAACTGACCCTGATATAATACGGGAACCATTAGCCAAGAGCGCATACTAAAGGTTTTCACCAATTCCTTTAAGTTAGAAGACGGGGAATTGGCGCTTTTACTCGGTGTTTGGTTCAGCCGAGGATCGTTTTGGGTATCTTCTACGGAAATGGACTCTTGATGTTCGACAATTCCTTGAAACAGAGAATTGTCTTTTAGGGGCCAAGGGCTACCTAAAGTTGAGCAAAGGATGGTGCGATCGCGTCCTCGGGTTTCCATGTATTCATGGGTAATCGTAGCTTGAGTATCCGTTGCTTTACAGCGATAAATCAGACAGCGACAGGAACCCATGGCTCGTCCTAACTCTTGCACCGCGATTTCTAGGACTTCATGAGGATCGAGCGATCGCCGAATTGCCGTGCTAATCGAATTTACCAAACGCTCTCGTTGTTCTTGAGCCGCGATCGAGCGATAGGCTTTCAGGAGTTTATACTGACCAGCTTGTAAGTAAGTCACCAACCGCTGCACAAACGGATCGGGATTAGGTGAGTCTTGCGGATTCACGTCTGAGGTTTGACTTGATTGAGAACTTACCCCTAATGAGTCGCCAATATACTGAGCTTTTGCCTGCTCGATTTTATCCGCTAATTCAGGTCGATAGCTGGCAATGCGATCCAGAAGCAACTCGGCGGCTTTTGCACTAACCGTTCGGTCAAATGTCCAAATTCCCTCAAAACGTCGAGAGGTATCCATCTCGCCATTGACGCTATTGGAGACAGACACAGGTTTTTCTCGGCAAATCAAACAGTTGGCATAGTACGAACCAATTACGACTAAATGCCACTCGTGACTTAAGCCATCGCCCGGATCAAATGCCACGGTTTCGTGGTGCTCTGAGCTATTCTTGAAATCAGTTTCCGGTGCGGCTAATACATAGACATGAGGTGTCCGTTGAGCAATACGCCGATAGCGATGGGCTTCCTGACGATAGAAGCGTTCTCGCTGAAAACAGGCAATCACCAACGGCTGCTCCGAACCAGCCAAGACCTGATCTTCCATTGCATGGGAGAGTGCGGTCAAAGACGCTTTGAAATATACTTGTTGCCGCAGTTGGGGCATGGCTTGGAGTAAGTGAGCCAGCACCGAAGTTTTGATGATCATTCAAATAAGCGATAAGCAGTTTTTAGCTTGAGCTTGGCAACAAACCCTTGACAAATCCCCTTTTTTATGAATTAAATCGCCGCAATACCCAATTGATCGAGAGCAATCGGCAGGTATGGGGAATACCAAAGGGACGCGATTCTGCAAAGAACCGCTTTGGTGTCATCTAGATTTGATAACTTGTCCTATCAACCTATGGTACAAAATGAGGTAACTTCCACCTAGCGAACCCGATAAAATTCCTTTTTAGATTGTACCTTTATGGAGGACGGCTTTCCTCCCCAGCTTACCTGACGCTCTCAAAGCGGAGGAAAGCCACAAATTTTGATGAACAAGCAAGCTTGTCACCCCATGTCCTCACGGGGTGACAAGCTTGCTGAAGTGTTGAGCCATCCTGCTTTTAGACCATTTCTTCTTGTCACAGATAGGGTCAAATATAGCAGTTTTATCTGGGGGACCAGCCCCCCAGACCCCCCGATGGGGGACGAGCGCCTCCCCCATACCCCCTGCGCAACGCAACGCTAGAATATATCTCATGTCTCAGGGTGCTGGTAACGCTGATAGGTCTCCCATGAGCCTGAACAATGCTTTCAGTCTTTATTTAAAATTAATTTTTGTATGATTTGCTACATTTTGACCCAAGCATCCGGGAGAGCCGAATCAATATACCGACGAAAAATGACCCCAAAATGACAGGCGAAACGTTAAACCAAAAACTGGCTAGCCTTGAGACCTGTGTTTAATTTTTAGTGAACTTGTTTCCGACAGCACAAATTCCTAATGTCAATAGAGCCAATACCGTTGATGTTTCCGGAACAGGTATTCTCAATTGTTTAGACTCGATGAAATTTAAATAGGCTTTTTGATTGTTAGAATTATACAAAAAATCATCTGAACTCTGGAAAAGATTAAAACCGTAAGGATCACCAACAGCCAAGACTTGACCCCCGTTAGCAAAGGGCTGAAATTCCACCATCGACCTGATTGAGCCATTTGTACCAATCAGCGTTCCCCCAGTCGGAGTAATATCGGTTACCATTGGATCAATATCAGTGGCTAAGGATGTACCAAATGTTTGACCTCTTAAATCACCTAAGGCACCGACATTCGTTAGAGAAACTGTATCTTCAAAGGTGCCACCTGTAGAAGAATTGACACCATCGACAACACCTGTATATCGTGAACCGAGTCCGAGCGCTTCAAGTAAAGAATTGGCAGATATCTGTTCATCAAGACTTGAATCTGATTCGACGATCACAGAACCACCAGTTTTAACGAAACTTCTCAGCACAGTACTTTCGGTTGACGTCAGGGTTTTAAAAGACGTTCCGTGAAAGAATACATCAACGTCAGCCAGATTTGTCTCAGTTAGAGTTGATAGTCCTGGAAGGATAGTATGTGAACGTTCAAGAAGACTAGAACTGAATGCACTATATTGGAATGTGCCATTTCCGGCATTGAATAAATCACCCCCACGCTGATTGGCGCTGTTCCAACTTCTTATCGTTAATGCGCCTACCGAATTTCCTCCTAAAGCTTCTAGAAGAATAGACAGTGATAAAGTCACAGCTATTAAGAGTTTATTCATATTAGTAATGGGGTAATCTGTATCTTAATATTTAGAATACAGTGATTTATAATTTAAATTCCTGGTTTTTTGTCAGGTTCACAAAAACTTTACATAAATAAAGAAATTAAGTTATTATTAATTTAAATACTTGTTAAGAAAAAGTTTACATATATGAGGAGTTGAATACCTTCGCTCAATGTACGTTGATGAAGCTGCCTGAATATTCGTAAAATATATTTACAATCCTTAAATAAACTTAACCGTTTTAACCAGGCAAATCCCTTGAGTCATAAGTTATTTTTATCAAAACCAATGAATTCTATCTTCACACAATATTTAAAAATTGCCCCTTGACAAAAGGACAAAGGGTGAGTAAATGAAACATAGTATCTATGCAGACCTATAGGTAGGTTTATTTCGTGCCAGTCTCATTAATATCCTACCTTAGTAGGATGAACCTCTCAAGATAATATGTAACGGCAAAGAATAAAGGAATAAAGGAATGAATAAACTTTTCCCAGGTTTCTCAGATGGGTTCCCAGTCGCGCTGAGACTATGGTTAGTATTTTTGCTATGCCTTTTCTTATTGAGATACTCGGTTCCCTTCAGTATTTTAGTGGGTGCTGTTGGGGGAATTGCTGGCGGCTGGGTTGTAGCTTGGTGGAAAAGTAAAGATGAACCGAGTACCGTACCCTCTGAACCCCAAGATGAGCCAGAGGAACCACCCGTCAAGCTAAGTGGATTAAGCCTGGCGAAACAGCGTCGAGAGGCTAAAGCGAGAAAGCGTTCCCAGAAACGCCCCACTTCATTGACGGGATTATTAAACAGAAGTAAGTAACCTTCCACATACCAAATCATAGGGGCGGGTTTTACCGATAACGTTTTGTCGATGTCCGATAACTTGACTAAACCCGCCCCTCTAAGGGAAGCAATGTTCCAGACTAATAGGGCACGTCTGGGAATAATTTTGACTGGTGGATAGTTGAAGCTAAGCAGTGCTAAGTCGTAAATTCAGATGCCACAATCATAGAACCAATTCCTTTATTGGTAAAAATTTCTAAAAGTAGGGCGTGGGGAATTCGACCATCAATAATATGAGCCGCCCGTACCCCCTGAGCCAGCGATCGCACACAACAGTTGACTTTAGGTATCATACCGCCAGCCACAACGCCCGATACCATTAACTCTCGTGCTTGTTGGATATCCAGCTTAGCCATTAGAGTGGAGGGGTCTTGGTAATCCTGCAAAATCCCAGGAGTATCGGTGAGCAAAATTAACTTTTCTGCTCCCAAAGCGGCTGCTATTTCACCAGCAACGGTATCAGCGTTGATATTATAGGCTTGACCTGTATCATCGGCTGAAACACTTGACACAACTGGAATGTAGCCACTTTTGACCAAAGAGTCCACCAGTTTAATATCAACACTGCTGACTTCTCCGACAAAGCCAATCCCCTTGCGCCCTTCGGGACGGGCTTTGATTAAATTCCCGTCCTTACCGCAAAGTCCCACGGCTAAACCCCCAGCCCGGTTAATCAAAGAGACTAACTCCTTATTAACTCGACCCACGAGAACCATCTCCACAACATCCATCGTAGGCGCATCCGTTACCCGCAACCCATCCTTGAATTGTGGTTCAATCCCCAGCTTATCCAACCAGCTATTAATTTCTGGACCCCCGCCGTGAACCACGACGGGACGAACGCCGACACAGGATAAGAAGACAACATCCCGAATCACTTTATCTTTGAGGTTGCTATCCTTCATCGCCGCCCCCCCATACTTCACCACAACTGTCCTTCCGGCAAACTGCTGGATGTAAGGTAGAGCTTCACTGAGTATCTGCACACGGGTTGCTTCGGCTTCCCGGATTAAATCGTGATTGTTTTCTTTTGTCATCGACAGGAACTGGAAGATCAATAAGATATCCCAAGCAGTTTAGATCATTTCTTTATAAAATTCGCCTCTCATCCCCATCCACAAGGGGATGGGGATGAGAGGCGAGGCCGGCGACGGGGTTCAATACCCCTGAGCCTGCCAATAATCTATCGGGGTGACAGTTAGCCTCTGTGTTTGTGAGTCTCGATGTATTTTCTTTGCGTATACCACTAAAACATATAAGTTTTTGTGCTAATCTAAGTCGATCAAGGATTTTGGAGGTAAAACCGTCAAGCGTACCGTCTCCATCCCCGTCAACTTACCCCAT
>NZ_JAVJRX010000009.1:0-92008 GCF_040219735.1 Coleofasciculus sp. G1-WW12-02
TACAGTGCCGTTTATTTATATCTGACCACTTACAGGTTAACGGGATTTTAGGTCAGATGATATCAACTAACTGCCTATATGGCTAGCTCTTACAATCTGAGTTTTTACTCTTGTTTTTCCTACCATCTTCACCGGGGTTAAGTCGTTACACCAGCCAAGTTGTCAGGCTCCGCGATCGCGTCCCTAACGAATGAGCTAAAACCCTTGTTAGGAGCCACCGCAAGTCTCATCCGGTAAGTCACTCCAGAAAGAGCGTCACCTCTTTTCCCCGTGAACGCGGGAACACTCCTGAGGGCACAACGAAGCTTAAGTTGACACGGATGCACGTCTATGCGCCCCTACCATCTCAATGTTTGGGTTGGTGGCGTCATCCTATCGGTGATCACTCGCTTTTCTTTCTCGCGCTACCTTTTGAAAAAATTCATTGTACTGTTGATGACCTTTGTGAAAGACAAAGTTTAAGGTTAAAGGCTCATCGACATCGCGAACATCACCGGGACCTTCAAGCACAATGATTTCCTCGCCAGAGGTTTCGTTCTGACCAATTTTCACAGATTTGCGATTTTTGACTTCACCTTGGCTACTATCGATATAGACAATAATATTGCCGGTATCCAACTCCTGACCAATCCTTTGAATCAGTTGTAAAAAGTTGCGATCGCTCCCTCCTCGTCGAACCGTCAGTTTCCCCTGTGCGTCTTCAACAGAGCTATTCACCGTATCTCCTACGCCAATCATCAACGGCATTTCTTTTGGGTCAAAATTCGCTTTAACCAACTCCAGTAATTCCTCTAGCATTTTTGGCGCTTGTCGCACATTAAAGTCTTCCCCTAAGGGATAGGAACCCGTCCGTTGAGAATAATAACGATTTAAAATCGCTAACACACCCGCCTCTTTAATCGCCCCTTGCAGCATAAACTGAAAATCAGTTGTCCCAGAATCTTGCGTTTGAGCTGGGCGTAATATTTCTTGTCCTTGCAAGTCTCTGCCTAAGTTGGGAGCATAATGGACAAAAAACGAATCGCCTAACCCTTTCACTTGTGCCTCTTGTAGAACGTCTTGCATCAGATTTTGCATATCTTTTTGCAAATCTATATAAATTTCAGGGTATTGGCGCAGTTGTTCATAAAAGGTATTC
Organism: Coleofasciculus sp. G1-WW12-02; assembly: GCF_040219735.1. Lineage (NCBI taxonomy): Bacteria > Bacillati > Cyanobacteriota > Cyanophyceae > Coleofasciculales > Coleofasciculaceae > Coleofasciculus > Coleofasciculus sp. G1-WW12-02. Next base: position 1,139 of record NZ_JAVJRX010000009.1, read on the forward strand.
AGATTCGCACTTGGGGAAACCTTATTTTCCAGAACAGAAGCCTGGATACATTCATCCAAATTATCAATTTCTGCGGCTATACTTTTTTGCTCAAAAAAGCGACGTAACCGGATTTTAATCCTCTGGGGAACTTCAGCTAAAAATTCTAATTCTGCTTCGCTGACACCAGGGTGAGAGACATTCCCTTGACGGTCTTGCCATTGCACACCGCCACCAGCGAGACCAGGGAGATACAGCCCCTTTGCCTTAACCTCAGCCGGATTACCAAAGGCGCGTTCAATAATACCATTTACTCCTTTATCTCCAATATGCTCTCCATTAGTCAGGACATAAAAATGACCATCAAACACCTGCGTCGCTTTAACATAGTTTCGGTCAATCACTCGTGTTAATGGGTCTTTAACCAGTCCCATGCAGACGCCATCTAAATCTTGAATAATTAGGATATTTTCTACATGGGTCAAGACATCGGCAAGGACTTCAGTCTTTAATGATAGAGTATGCTCATGGGGGAGAAGTTGAGGAGAAACACTCATTTGTAAATCGCTGATGACAAACAGTTCATATTTTATCGTTCATGGTTCATCGTTCAGCGATAATCCTCTGACTCTGCCACTCTAGCAGCACAGCACGACACTGGAGACAGGTTAAATCTTGCAGGAGAGAGTGGATTCCTGGGGATGTGGTGGGGTAGGTAGTTCCAAGTCGGTTAGGGTTCACAGCGACTGTGGCGTCAAGTTCAGCAACGAAACCGTAGAGGTTTTGGTTCGAGAAGGAGCTATTGATTGCCCAGCCTGTAGAATTGAGGGGAGTTAGGTTCGCGATCGCGTCTTCACAGAATCCCAATTCCTGGCTTAAGATTCCAGGGACAGCGGCGACGGGGGTTTGGTTAGGATTGACCCGTCCACCGGGAAAATCCAGCGTCGCTTCTCCGACACCAGGGCGATAGGTTGGTACAGGAAGCAGAAATTTCCCCGCCTGAATCGTGACGATGACCACTGAATCAGCTTTTTCGACTCGCCAATAGTCAAGAATTCGCCCTTGGTCATCTTGTAGGCGTTCACCGATTAGGGTAAGCCAATGGGAACGGATTTCCACGAAACGGTCTAGGGTTTGCCATGGGCGAGGTTTATTCATAAAACTTCACAGACAGACAGGGCGACCCGACCTAATTGAGTGGACTGGTGTTGTTAATTAGACCAAGCCGGTCGCCCCTACACTCAGGATCACAGGCGTTTATTTCCTCTCATACCAAATCCGGGTTAGCTACTCCCGTTATAATCCAGTCCGCCTATTGGTAAAGGAGGGTGAAAAAGGCGGATTTGGTGTCATAACAGGCCTGTGTGCGATCGCACCGATCCTACAGCACTCTCAAAACACTGGGAATACTATCAACCGCTTCTAACGCCTGAATTTCGGCTAATGCTTGGCGGAAGTTTCCTTCCCTGACATCATGGGTGACGACCACAATTTCTGCTAACTCATCCCGGAACCCAATTTGCACGACTGACTCTAAACTGACCCCATGATTACCAAAGCTCATACCCAAATGACCAATAACACTGGGTCGATCTTTGGTCATAATCCGGGCATAAAATCGAGTGACTAATTCTGAAATTGGGGAAATGCTGCAATAGTGTTGATGCACACAACTTAATAAGGGATGCAGGTGATGTGTCTCTCCCGCCGTTTTCAGTACAGCCGCAATATTCAAAATATCGGATACCACCGCACTCGCCGTTGGACCAGAACCTGCACCCGGACCAAAGAACATGACTTGTCCCAAGGGTTCCCCTTCCACCAAAATCGCGTTGTAAACCCCATTGATACTCGCTAGGGGATGGGTTTGTGGGACTAGAGTCGGGTGAACCCTAATCTGTAGCATTTCTGATTCGGGGTCACTGGTGGGAACCTTCGCCTCTCGCTTGGCTACCGCGAGGAGTTTAATCACAAACCCTAAGTTCTGGGCGTAAGCGATATCGGCGGCGCTGACTTGACGAATCCCTTCACAGTAAACGTCTTCTAACTTAATCCGTCCCGCAAAGGCTAAAGATGCGAGGATGGCAATTTTATCGGCGGCGTCTAAGCCTTCGACATCGGCTGTGGGATCAGCTTCGGCATAGCCTAATTTTTGGGCATCTGCCAGAATATCAGCAAATTCTCCGCCCTCGGTTTGCATCCGGGTGAGAATGTAATTGGTTGTCCCGTTGACAATACCGATAATGCTGTGAATTTGATTTACCCCTAAGGACTGTTTCAGGGGTTGAATCACCGGGATACCGCCACCCACAGCCGCTTCCAGGAGAACATAGACGCCTTTTTCTTCGGCTGCTGTGAAGATTTGAGCCCCATAGCGGGCGATGACGGCTTTATTGGCGGTGACAATATGCTTACCGTGGGAAATGGCTTTGAGGATTAGCGATCGCGCAGGTTCTAATCCCCCTAGTAATTCGACGATAATATCAATTTCTGGGTCAGTAACAATCGACTCCAAGTCCGTGGTCATTATCGCGGGTGACACCTTCACGGATCGGGGTTTATCCAGCGATCGCACGCCGACTCGATGAATGTCAATCGTTTGCAGCAGGGGATTTCGACCTATGGGGTCTTGTAAAATTTTCGCTGTTCCCGTACCAACTGTTCCCAGTCCCAGTAAACCGATTTTAAAAGCCACAGCTATTATCCTAAAACTTTAAGCATTACAGAAAATGGGTCATCTTTTCACTCAAACCAACCGTCATCCACATAATTAATTTGGGCAAAGGGACTCAACGCTGATAGCACTTGAGTGCCGTAACTGCGATAGTTAACCCGATTGTCTAAGAGGGCAACAATCCCCTGAGAGTCTCGTACAGGTGCAACTGCCCGTTGTAATTCTCGCAACGCCGCAGGTAATAGAAATAAGCGAAACCAGTCTAAACGTCGCTGTTTGTAATGCGCCACTTTACCCGCAACCCAGGGAGATTCTAGGGAGGGTAGGGGTAACGTGGCAATAATGAGCAGTTGGGGAGAGGGTAAAAATTGCTGCTGAGAGCGCCAGAATTCCCAACCACAGACTAGAATACCATTCTCGTCTAGCTGGGTCTTTTCCACCTGAACTCGCGAGCCAAATTCAGCGGCTAAAACTGCCCCTAACTGGCTTTTCAGGGGGACATCCCCGACTAAGATGACGATAGGGGTTTTCACCTGATGAGTTGCCCCTAAAAGCGTTCGCACTTGTTGGAACAAGGCATGTTGGAATCGAGGCGTATTCGGCATTGGTAACCCATCGGGTAAATAAAGCTGAATCAGTTTACTGTGCCGATCTGGCGAGAATTTTAAGCAGGTTAATTCTCCTAAACCCAGTTGTTGACGGTAAACCGCAGCCGAAGCCTCCAAATCCAGCGCCGCGCCAATTAATACCACCGGTTGTTCTAACCAAATGGGACTGAGGGATGTTGCTACTTCTTTTGGTTCACAATACAGGGAAAACTGACCTTGCGATCGCTCAATAGCTGCCCAGGTAAACTGATTTGATGATTGCCAGCATTGCCAAAACTGTTTCCAGGCTGTTGGTAGATAGAAAGACTCCCCGCCATTTTCCGATTGTAAGACCTCAAACAACTCCTGGAGGACAGCTTGTTCGCCCGATTCTATCAAATAGCAATCGTAAGGATTTGCCGGATGCTCAAATAAGAGTTTAGTCAGCCGTACCCGCATGTCCCGAATCCAAGCCGTCTTTTGGGGATGGGCTAACATCAGTTCATGCCAATGCTGGGGCTCAATAGTACTCTTAAGTTGATCGCGCACCCAGTCTTCTAAATCGTCAGCTTGGTCAATGAGTGTGGGAATACCTGGAGGAAACTCCCTTTTTTGCGCCAAGCGATCTGCCAACCACGCTTCGGGAGTGGTAATCAGCAGTCCTTTAAAATCCTCATCTGGGAACGTGTCGCCAACGTAAATCGCCTTATTCGTACCCATCCATTCCTGCAAGCTGGGAATTTCTACCTGTAGCAGCCACTTTTGGACTGACACAGGCGCAACAATAATCACGGGTTCTTGCCATATTAAGGCAGGTGCCAGGTAACTCAGACGATAGAGTCCTTGGGTACTTCCCGTTTGAATTAATGCTGAACGCCCCAAGCGCAAAGCCCGCGCTACCAGCCGCGCCATTGTCAAATGGTGGGGCCAGTTGGGTTGACCTTGCTCTCGCAGAAAGGCACGTAGAGAGGAATGGACTTCTACTTCAATCACGTTAATCTCGTGGAAAGAAAGTTCCCAGAACTATAGACAGCTATTCTCATCTTGCCTCAACCTGAGGATGAGTTACTACGACTGGATTTTAGAACTTATCTAGTTTGACATAAGAATCGGGTATTAGGTGTAGCTGAGGTCTTGCACCAGTGCGTTAATCCTAAACACCAGCAGCTACCAACAACTGCTGCATCGCCTCCCCAGTTAACCCCTGCTGAATGTAACGAGGCGCATCCGGATTATAGGGACTGGCGACGCGATCAATCTTGACAATTTCCGCTTCTGGTGGTAATACAGGCACATCTGGATCGAAAGCAGTTGGACGCATCAACGAACTAGAAAACCCTTTGTAAATAGCAATCTTATCCTCTTCGCCAGCAATTTGAGCGGTAATGAGTAAAACTTCTTGAGGATACTTAATCGTGTATTGTTCTAAACGCTGCCCAATAGAATTTCCTTGGTTCATGGTTGATTGGGGAAGGGGTGATTGGGGAAGAGGAATTAAAAACTTTTAGCTTTTGACTTATCTGTCCCTGTCTCCTGCTACTGTTCCATAGCAATTCGTCCCTGTTTCCCTAAGCGAATCAGAACGAAATAGCTCAAGTACAGAACATAAGACAATAATCCGACAATGCCAATAAGACCCAAAAATTGAGGAGAAGACTCAGGATGAAAATATTGTTTAAACAACCAGGGGGGTTCTAGCCAAACTCTACAGCTAAACGTTTCCGCAGCCTCTGGAGTAAACGCGCATCCTAGATAGGGAATACTCCACAAGACACCAATTCCACAGTAAATAGTTATTGCCCAGCGCCAAGCCGTCAGCGTAAGTTTCAGCGGGTTAGTCGGTTGATCTTCAATATCTTCATTCACATCCACCCAGAACCAGAGGGAGATGGGAATCAGAATCCGGGCAAACCAACCCGATATAAAAGCAATGGGCCACGAGGCAATCATGACATAAACCGTAATTGCCAATAAACTAGACACGCGCCAGTAGATAATTAACAGGCGCACGATCGCATCAGCTTTTTTAACAAAAGCCCATACAATTAGGATCAGGGGAATCAACACCGTAAATAAAACGGCTAACCGATAGTCTGTCCAGACTAATGCTTGCAGCAGTTGATCAGGCATAGCTAATAGCCGACGAGTTCCTTTGGTTTCACGTTAACAGAGTGACACCGCGATCGGTTCACATCCCAAATTGTACGGTAATGTTGCCATTTCCGCTTCGGTAACATCATTTACGGTTGAATACTGACACTTTGGCACTCTCCCAGGCTCCAAGGTAGGGAGCAAGGTGGCAAAGTAGACTAGTGGAAGGCGAGGATTTTACCTACCGTAAGCCTGACTTATTAGAGTCTTTTTCTATGTAGAACCCTATATCCTAGGTTGTCTTGGTTCAATTGACTTGGGGCTTGCGGTTAACTTTAAATTAATCAACCCTTGTACACCATTATATTATGGCGATTCATCTCACGTCATAATTTTCAATTTGATGTGAGATGAATCGCCTATTTAGCTGAATTCATCCATACAGAATCGGCAGGGATAGCCGATGAAGAGTCATTCGTCGTAGACTCGGCACTCATCTGCATCAGGATTTTCTTCGCAATACTTCTCGAAGGAGGTTTTCTTTGTGCCTTGTTGCCTCTGGTGTGATGCCTCAGCTTGTAATTCTTCTACAGAATCCCAAGCTACCGCACAGTCTGGGGACTCTGCGCCTTGAGAATCACAAACAGCTCTAGCTTGCTGACGTTCCCGATCAATTTGTTCTTGAATATCACTCATTGACTACTTTCCTTGTTTCCTGATTACTGCACTAATGTATTGTACAGAACGCCTATTTATTTTGTGTTGACCGTCCCTGGATATATCCAAGTCGGTGCTTATAGGTCTTTAGGATTCTATGGTTTAACGTTCAGCACAAGCCGACACGCTGTTTACAATTCTACACGATCTGCCCAACTACCGGAAATAGGTATTGGGGATTGGGGAGGTTTTGACATTTACCTACGAGGGCATGGTGCGTGAGTTAACTCCCCATATCCCTCATCTCCCTGGCAGCAGTCCCTTGGGAGTTAGCCGAATTGGAGTTATCATAAGGCTTTGATTAGTAGCCAACCTGAAAAACACCCTACCCAGGGAAAACCGCAGTAGAACTCATGGCAAATTTGATGAAGTGGGTCAATGCCTTATCAACTCGTCCGTCCTTGGAAACAGCCATCGTCGAGGTGGTAGATCGTCTGGGACAATCGTTGTCAGTGCCTGCGGATTTGGGTCTGGTGTTCATCTCTTCCGCTTATGCCAGCGAGTATTCCCGATTAATGCCTCTGCTACAAGAACGGTTATCCGTACCCGTGATCATTGGTTGTGGGGGAGGTGGCGTGATTGGTATGAATGCCCAAGGTCAACCCCAAGAAATCGAAGCAGAACCCGCTCTCTCAATCAGTTTGGCAAGTATGCCAGAGGTTTCAGTACGGGCGTTTCATATTCCTGCAAGTGCCTTGCCTGACTTGGATAGTTCACCCAATGCTTGGGTGGACTTAATTGGTGTTTCCCCCCAAGAGCAACCCCATTTCATCTTATTAGCCGATCCCTTTTCCTCGAAAGTCAATGATCTGTTACAAGGGTTAGATTTTGCCTATCCCGGTTCAGTTAAGGTGGGAGGATTAGCCAGTGCCAGTGGGATGGGAGTTCAGAGTGGATTATTTTATCGTGATCCTGAACAATGCCCTGAGGGTACGTTACATCGAGAAGGTACAGTCGGCGTGGCGTTGAGTGGGAATGTGGTACTCGACCCCATTGTCGCCCAAGGCTGTCGCCCCATTGGTCAACCCTATCAAATCACCAAAGGCGAACGAAACATTGTACTGGAACTAGCCGATAGTAATGGAATGAGCTTCAGTGAGGCTGAATCCCAGCCGCCGTTAGTCGTACTGCGCGATTTAATTCAAAACCTGAGTGAGAGCGATCGCGAATTGGCGCAACATTCCCTATTTATTGGCATTGCCCGTGATGAGTTTAAGCAAAGTCTCGGTCCTGGGGATTTCCTGATTCGCAATCTGTTGGGTGTTGATCCCAGACTGGGTGCGATCGCGATTGGCGATCGGGTGCGTCCTGGTCAACGGATTCAGTTCCATCTGCGAGATGCCCGAACCTCTGAGGAAGACATAGAATTACTTTTACAGAATTATCAAAAGAAAGTCAATCCCACCCCAGAAACGGCGGGTGCATTAATGTTTTCCTGTTTAGGGCGGGGTCAAGGATTGTATGGGAAACCCGATTTTGATTCCCAACTCTTGTGTCGCTATATCAATAATATTTCAGTTGGCGGTTTCTTCTGTAATGGCGAGATTGGACCCGTAGGCGGGAGTACATTTTTACACGGCTACACGTCAGTATTTGGCATTTGTCGGCAACCTTAATTAGTCATTCAGCTTTGGTTCAACAATGGAAGAGGTATCCAAAGAAATAGAATTATTCTGGAACGTTGGATTAATTGTAGCGAACTATGTCTCATATCAAATCCGCCTTTATTACCCCCTGCAAGAGGAGGCGATTGAAATCGCAGCTACGCAAACAAAGTCCGCCTGCGCGGACTTTGTTATAACGGGGGTAGCTAACTCAGATTTGGTATCAGATGTTAGTAGGGTGGGTTAGGCGGGAACTCAATCGGCAAAATAACTGTTTAATTCAATATCCGCCGTAACCCACCAACAACGATATTTGGCGCTGGGATTTCGGTTCCTCAAGGGTGCAGTCGAGTACCTGCAATAATTTCTGATATTAGTCAACCCTAATTTTAGAGGAGTGGGATTTTTGGGTAAAACCTGCTTTCACTGCTCATTTGGGCTAAACGCTTCAACGAGTTCCTCAAGAGTGCAGTTAAGTACCTGTAATAATTTCTGAGTTTGCTCTGGAAATAAACGTGGTCTTTGTCCTCCTGTCTCCCATAGAGAAACAGTACCAACAGTGACATCCATCAAAATTGATATTTTCCGTTGGGTTAAGCCAGCACGCTTCCTCAAGTACGCAAACGTTATTGATTCTTCTTCGTTTGCCATTTGGCATCCTTGTTAACTTTAGGTTGATCAGTATTTTTGGACAAGTATTAGTCAACCATTATGTTAAAGAAGTGGGATTTTTGGGTAAATCCGGCTTTCACGGCTCATTTCGGCTAAACGCTTCTACGAATTCCTCAAGGGTGCAGTCGAGTACCTGTAATAATTTCTGAATTTGCTCTGGAAACAAACGTGGTCTTCGTGCGCCCGTCTCCCACTGGGAAACAGTCGTAACGGTTACATCCATTGCAATGGAGATCTCGCGCTGGGTTAAACCCGCACGCTCTCTCAAGTATGCAAATGTGATTCGTTTTCCGTCCTTTACCATGTCATATTCTCATGTTTTGTAAATTGAAGCAAATTAGTTGACAATTTTAAGTTGACTTAATTAATATGGACATAGAAAAAGACAGGCGAATCGAGGAGTCGGCTTAGACCTTCGATTAACTTGTCCATTTCCTTCACCTGTTAGGACTCGCAAACCTAACGTTTACCCTATCCATTGGCTAGCTAGCCCAACAGTTAGTTTAGCCATTGGCTAGGTTTCGTCTGGCTGTCTAAATGCCTTACGCTGGCTTACATCCTATCTTATATGACCAAAAAGCGATGCCGCAAAAGGGCGATCGCACTCAGTCTATCCATACATACCCTATGAGGACATTCAACGCAAGCTCGGCACTCGCTGTCGCGCCACAATTTGCTGCCATTCGCGCCGTTCTCCAACCCTAGGGTGATTACCTGCGCCAACGCCGGAAACGGTCAGCTTGTAACGTTTTCACAGCCTTTAATCCCGCCCGAAAACGATGACCCATCCACATATTCAAAAATTAAAATCTAAAATCCAATGACTGCTTTATTTCGCCGTATTAACCCCGCGCAAAAGTTCCGCATCACCAAACGCCAAATCGCCCAATTCCTGGGAATTTCCGAATCCCTAATTGTCAAAGTTGAATCCTGGCTTTATGTTCTATTCGTTCACCGCTTGGACAAAGGCGGACAATTTATCAGTTATCGCCAGATGGAACAATGGAAAAATGCCGTAGCCTGTCACCTGCAAAAATGCTCAACTTGGGAACAGTTAGAACATCTGTGGATTGCTATTAAATTTGATCACACGAAGCATCAAAAACAATATGTCGCCTCTGTCTTGCCATTCCTGGACAAAATTAGGTTGAAATGTCTGGAAGCCATTTCCCCAGAGTTAACCGTTGCCAAGGTGCAGGTCTATGATAGTTTATTAACGTGCGATCGCACCCTGATCTCTTGTGGCTAAAGACGCACTGACGTAGGTGTCCAGAATTCTTCCGGTAAAGGCTGATCAAAATCGTCACTTGTCCAGATTCCTCCAGCATGTAATCCCGCTATGCGTCGTGGGATTGATGATGCGATGGGTACGAGACGGGCAAGGGGAGTACTACCTTCGGTCAAGACAATCTCTGTACCTCCCCGTACTAGAAACAATAACTCCTGCAAATTTATCTGTGCTTCATGCACATCAACCATTTTTGTAGACATTAACTGTTCTCCTAGCTACAACTCAGAATAACCAATCGCGTCCACTCCACAAACTCATGACTCCAGGAGTAATGTCGTGTGATTATCGATAAAAGCAGGTTTCCCATTACTATCCATCGCGCTAAAGGTTTGGAAATAGCGGCGGACAAGGGGGGGAAACTCAGGAAAATCAAAACAGGCGTCACCCACAGCAATATCTGCCCAAAAGTCGCGTAGACTGGGGGCAAGTTTATCGGCGTCGGCTACGGGTAAACATAAAGGTGGGGCGGTAAGTAACTTTACCATAAACGGATGAGAGCGATCGCCCATCCATTTCCGCGAAATTTCCGGCAGATTTTCCCAACCGGGTACAGATGTGATGTGATGGGATTCTATCTGTAACCAGCGATTCCCTCGGTTATCGGTTCGCAATTCTAAGACTCGGTAGGGATGGGGATAGCTGACTAATGATCCGGTGGTAATGTCGTAGATTCCCTGGTGATAGGCGATATCCTGGACATGAAGATGACCCGTAAAGATTAAATTCACCCCAGCCGCTTTGAGCAGATTTAACAGGGTAGGGGCATTATCCAGCATATAGCGGCGTCCCAAGGGATGCTTTGCCTGATTCGGTAGATGTTCGATGACATTGTGATGTACCATGACCACAACCAACTTATCCTGGGTTTGAGAAAGTACATCCTCAAGCCATGCCAATTGCGGTGCATCGAGACAACCCACTTGTTTACCCGTCTGGTCAAATTGGTTAGAATTTAACCCAATAAGCTGCACACCGGGGAAAATTTCATGGGTGTAGTAGAGTTGATCGGGATTATCATAGCCAAATTGATGATAGTAGTGGGGAAAGTCTTTCAGTCCAATCGAACGTTCGTCCGGTAATAGCGTGGGGACATCATGATTACCAGGTACAACGTAAACCGGGTAGGGTAGCTGGGATAAGCGCCTTTGTAGCCAGTCATGGTTAGTCGGTTCGCCGTGTTGGGTTAAATCTCCTGGAAGCAGGAGAAAATCTAGATTAAGGTGTTCTAAATGATTGAATACTAGCTCTAGAGCGGGGATACTGATTTCCACTAAATGAAAGCGGGTGGGAATATCCCATAAGGTTTTAGGCAGGGCGATGTGTAGGTCGCTAATCACCGCAAAGCGGGCATTTAAACTCATGAATTTTTCCCTCTCTCAGCCCTTGGTTTCCAGGTTGAGTGTCGGACTTGTATTGGTTACAACACTTTCTGTGAAAAGTGAGATGTCTGTTGCCTCTATGTTTGACAACAATTAATTATTGTGTTTATTTTTGACCTAGATTCCGACACAATTGCTAGATTGGAATGAGCTTCCATAAGCTAGCTCCTTGACGAAATCGAATCGAGCAGCACTATCCTGAGTTGAGATTCATTATACCATTGTCAGAGGGGTAACAACCTACTATTTACCAGGGTTTTGGAGGAAATGGTTATGTTTGAAAAGATGCTTGTTGCCATAGATACCTCTGGTATGGGTGACCCTGTTTTCGATCAAGCCCTAGAATTAGCCAAAGCGGTTAAGGGTCATCTATTACTGTTGCACGTTCTGTCTCCGGAGGAAGACACGAGTCCGGGTATGCCAGGATTTGCTGAGGCGGACTATTACCCGTGGCGATTGGATGATGTGAATATCAGCTACCGTAAGCAGTGGGACGACTTTGAAAGCGAATGTCTGGAGATTTTGCGATCGCGCACGGGTAAAGCTACGGCGGCTGGTGTCATGGCTGAGTTTACCCAGGTGCCAGGAAGTCCGGGGGAAACCATCTGTAAGGTGGCTAAGACTTGGCACGCTGATCTAATTATCATTGGTCATCGGGGTTTGTCAGGGCTTTCAGAGTTACTTTTGGGGAGTGTCAGTAATTACGTTCTCCATCATGCCCCCTGTTCCGTCCTGACGGTGCAATTACCTGTTGTTAAAACCTCTTAATCTTTTAAAACTGATGGAATGGAATCCTGAACCTGTAGAAAACCAAATCAGTATTCAATTCAAGCATGGTGATACGCTTCGCCTTGCTTTAATGCATCGCTCTTATGCGGAGCAAATTGGAGAATATGAACAGAATAACGAGCGATTAAAATTTCTGGGGGATGCCATCGTTAATTTGGTGATTACTGACTATTTATATCACAACTGTCCCTATTTAGAGGTCGGTAATTTCAAAGGCTTACGGGACAAGTTAGTCGAGGGACAACGGTTAACTAAACTGTGGTATCAACTGGGATTAGGCGAAGGGTTTCCGTTTCTGGGACTGACCCAAGAACGGCATCGCTTGCGTTTACAAAGCCACAATCCCTTTGAGGAGGCATTGATAGCGTTAGTTGGGGCGATTCATCAGGATCGCGGGTTTTCTCAGGCGCGGAATTGGTTGGTTAAGCAGTTGGTTGCGCCGTTACTGGAGCATCATTTAAAAAGTATAAAAGAGCGTTCATCTCCGAATAAACAGTTAAGGTTTCTGGGAGATGCGGTATTTAAGGGGATTGTTGCTAATTATTTGTATGGCTATCTACCCAATGTTAAAGTTGGTAGTTTAAATGAGTTGTTTAAGGAATTAACGTCTAAGGAGAATCAAGCCGACTATATCAATCAAATCACGACTGAGGAGTTGACGGCGCTGAATTTAGGGAATGAGAAAGATTTAGGCAAATCATTTAAGGCATTATTAGCCGCCGTTTATCTGAATCGGAGTGCTGAAAATGATAAGCGGGGCTTTGCGGAAACCGAAAACTGGTTTGTTGAACGGTTTGTTGATCAGGATCAGGTTTTAAGGAAGGCGATTCGTTTACTGATGGAAGATGGTAAGTCGCAGAAGTGGATTGTACGGTATGTTATGGGGTATGAAAGTAAGGATTATCATGCGGGGAGAGAGCGGTTTAATGAAGTGATGGAAGTCGGTTAGCCGCATAATAAGTCTGGAAGAACGGGCTTTTTCAAACCTTTATCGTCAACGATGCGGGCGTTGATGGCGAAGACAGCGCAACTACCAACCCATTAAAATATCGTACAACCACTGTTCCACGCGATCGCACATCGCCTGTGTTGAGTATTTCGCTTCCGCTTGTTGACGACAGGTATCGCGGTTAATCCTATCCAACCCGTTAATCGCCTCAACCAATCCCGCCACCGAATCCGGTTCCACCAAAAACCCCGTTTTCCCCTCCTCGACAATTTCCGCCGGTCCACCGCGACGGTATGCAATCACCGGAACGCCACAGGCGAGGGCTTCTATTGCCACATTGCCAAAGGCTTCCACCCAACGCGGCGTCATTAATAATCCCCGACATTGGCGTAAATGCTGCTGCATTTCACTCGTCGAGAAAAACCCTAGATAATGAATTGGCGCCTCTGGGTAATCCCGCAAAATCTGTTGCCAATACTCCTGATTTTGCAGCACTCCCATAATTTTCAGGGGAATCCCCGTCATCTGAGACGCCGCCACTGCATCCTCTAACCCCTTTTCTGGGGCAATTCGCCCCACCCATCCTAACCACGGTTCAGGTTCTGGACAAAAATTATAGCATGATAGATCAATACCATTCCCCAAACACCGACAGCGATCGCCAAATGTAAACGTAGCCGCCTGTGCATGAGAATGAACCGCCACTGTACCCGGAAACGCCATCACCACTTGCTCAATTATCTCATCCATCGCTTCTGAGATAGAACCCATACTCACCAAATGGGCAATGGGACGAGTAAAAAATGGTGTTAAATAAAAGGGCATCCAATCATAAGCAAAGTTGAAAATTAAATCATACTCTAATTGCACTTGCCGTGCATAATCCCAAAACCGGGCTAAAACCGAAGCGGGGGGAATAATAATCGGTGTATCTCTTGCTTGGGTTTGAGCGCTGGTTTGTAAGGTTCCGCTAATTTCCACCAGGGGCATACCCCAACCCGTAGACCCTTGGGTTGCTACAATAGTCACCTGATGCCCACGTCTGACTAAATCGCTGGCAACATTCCGCAACGTTAATTCAACACCGCCCGTCAATCCTGGACCCAACGGACCTACTGGACTAGAAATCAGCAGTAATTTTAGAGGGTTATCTTTCATTAAATTAGGAATTTAGTAAGCAGAGAACCTGATGCCCTCAACGACATTATTTTCAAATCTTACAGTTGCAGAACTGACTTTACCAGAAGCGGCATCTAACGTTTTATCATCATAATTCCAAGACTAACATTATTCCACATAGAAAAAGAATAGATACAGCGATTGCCGGAATCACGAGCCTAATTGTCTTTTTTATATACTTTTGTATCCGCCGTTGTTTTTTCCGTTTTTTTTCTATTTTTCGGACGGCTTTCTCAACAAAATTTGGCGAAATTCCTGCTTCTGAACATATTTGTTTTAGATCCGCTAAGGAGTAACTTTTATTCGCTTCAGACTGTAAACGAGCCGCTTCTAGTAGCACCTCGCCTACCCGATCATCAGGAATATATTTAATGTCCTTTAGACAGTCTCTAGTTGCCTTGTTATTCCTTTTTCGATATGACTTATTCCCCATATTTTCTCCTTGACTGTTACTGAGTTTAATTGAGCCATTATCGATACATCAGATCGGGACTTCCTAAAATCAAAGCTGCCCGTAACTTTTCGGGACTATTCTCAATCTCCTTTTTAGTTTGGGCAGAAATACTATCACCCAAGGTATTAAGAAGTTGACTCGCATCCACCGATTTATTATCACCCAAGCCTCCTTGAGCTATCGTCGTTGCCAAACTAACCCGCTGTAGCATCGCATCGGGACTCAACCAAGCCTCTTGGGTATTTTTATAGCCCTCAGGAGTGGAACAGTTGTAAAGGGGCATACTCAGTTGATTTAACATACCCGAAATCCGCTTTAAATTTGGCTCTTTTGTCCCCGTCGCCCGGACAGCGGAAATAATATAGTGATAGGGAGTCTTAAATTTACGACCATAATTATTAGCCTGCAAAAATTCAGGACGTTGGAAAAGAGTTTCTAAGACAGCCCGAATATCCCCCTCTGTCTGCAAAAATTCCTTAGCCAGTCCCTTGACTAAACCGGAAGGCGGCTCATCGGCGACAAAATATTGGGCAAGTTTATAACTGATATAACGGGCAGTTGCTGGATGGCTAGCCAAGCTATCGATAGCTTTTTCCACTTCAGCCACACCATTGCCTTTAATCCGTTGACCCAGAAGTACTTTATCACTATAGTCATGGCGGTTGCTATCAAAATAAAAGCCATTGCTATCCCCCTTATTTCCATCCAAATCAAAACCCCATCCGGTTAAAATATGAGCCAAGGCAATCACATCATCCTGAGTGTAGCCGCCATCAACACCCAAGGTATGAAGTTCCATCAATTCACGGGCATAGTTCTCATTAATACCGCGAAATTTACCCTTAGCACCCGGACTATTGGGTGCAGTATTTCGCCAGTTATCTAAATAAACCAACATCGCCGGATGATGAACCGTTGCTGCTAGCAACTCACGAAAACGACCCAGGGAATAAGGTCGAATGGCTTGCTGTTCATAGACACCAACCCAGAAGTGAATTTCACCTTTTTTGGCAAAAACATTAAAGTGATTAAACCAAAAATCTACCATCACCTCTTGCAATTGCCTCCGACTCGCGATCGCACGCAGTAATCGAGCTTGTATCGCTTGCTGCAACGGTTGTCTAGCTTTTTGGCGAGCTTTCTGACGTTCCTCCTCTGAACGCTGTTCTTGGTTGCGAGGTTTATACTGTCTGAGTAACTGAATAGGAGTAAGTTTGAGAGTACGCCACTGATCAAGCTGGCGAGTTATTTGGGGAGATTCGGGAATGGATTCCGGCGAAAGTTGAGATTGAATATAAGCATCAATCCCTATCGATTGAATTTGTTCAATCTCACCGGGACGAAGACCAAAACTGAGACGATTTAGAATATGGAGTAATTTTTTCATTTGTCAAATAGTTATCGCACTTAGTCGGGGCGGGTTTATTTACTATGAAGTGCAAAGGAAACGACAGTAGTAAAACCCGCCCCTACACACTCACGCACCCTGCCAGACTAGCGAGTGCGTTGGGTCAAAACTCAAAACTATTCTATGACGCTAAACGATTAGCCTCTAACGCTACAAAATTATCCACCGGACGCACTTGTTGCAGCAGATTTTGTAAAGCTTCCCCTTCAATCACCTCCGTTGCTAATATCTGTTGAGCAATTTGTTCCAGTAAATCACGATTATGATTGATAATCGCTAAGGCTTTCTGATGGGACATTTCCACAATTTCTCGAACTTCACCATCAATGGCTTTTGCCGTTTCATCACTCAAACTCCGGCGTACATTTCCTCCATTATTGCCCAAGAAACTATTACCTTGAGCCTGATTATACGCCAAAGGACCCAAAACTTTACTCATGCCATACGTCGTCACCATGCGTTCAGCTAACTCGGTGGCGCGTTGCAAATCATTAGCCGCCCCCGTTGTGATATTGCCAAAGACAATTTCTTCAGCGGCGCGTCCCCCCAAAAGTGTGGAAATATCACCCCGGAGTTCCGCTTCATTCATCAAAAAACGGTCTTCTGTGGGTAGTTGTAGCGTGTATCCCAAAGCAGACATTCCCCGTGGCACAATTGAGATTTTCGCCACTTTACCACTCCCTGGCATTAATGCACCGACTAAAGCATGACCAACTTCGTGATAGGCGACAATCTTCTTCTCGACATCGTTGAGAACCCGGCTTTTCTTCTCCAACCCCGCCACGACTCGTTCAATGGCTTCGGCGAAGTCGGCTTGAGCAATGGTTTCTTGGCGCTTGCGGGCGGCTAATAGGGCGGCTTCATTGACCAGATTGGCTAAATCAGCCCCAGCAAACCCAGGAGTACGAGTTGCGATCGCGTGCAGATCCACATCCTCACCCAATTTGACTTTTTGGGCATAAATCGTTAAAATCTCTTTGCGTCCAGCTAAATCAGGACGGTCAACCAACACCTGACGGTCAAAGCGTCCGGGACGTAACAATGCCCGATCTAAGCTTTCCGGGCGGTTCGTCGCCGCCAGAACAATCACCGTCGCATCCCCAGCCGCAAACCCATCCATCTCCGTCAGCAATTGGTTGAGCGTCTGTTCTCGTTCATCATTCCCGCCACTATGGAAATTCCCACTACTCCGGGATTTCCCGATCGCATCCAATTCATCAATAAATATAATACAGGGAGCTTTCTTTTTTGCCTGCTCAAACAAATCCCGCACCCGCGCAGCGCCGGTTCCCACAAACAGTTCCACAAACTCCGATGCGGAAATACTAAAGAAAGGCACCCCCGCTTCCCCAGCCACGGCTTTTGCCAAGAGTGTTTTCCCCGTTCCCGGAGGTCCCACCAACAGCACCCCTTTCGGGATTCGCGCCCCAATTGCGGTAAAGCGATCGGGATTTTGCAGGAACTCGACAATTTCCACTAATTCTGTCTTGGCTTCCTCCGCCCCAGCCACATTAGCAAAGGTAATTTTAGCCGATTCCCCTTCCACATAAACTTTTGCCTTGCTTTTACTAAATGAAAGCGCACCTTCGGTGTCTCTGTCACTGCGGCGCAGGAAAAACTGAAAGGCGGCGACGAGGATTAGCGGCGGAACTACCCAACTTAACAGACTCAGTAACCAACCATTTTTCGGCGGCGGTGCGGCAAAAAACTCAATCCCCTGTTCCTGAAGATTGTTCACCAAATTCGGATCATCGATCCGCAGCGTAGCATAGATTTGTCCTGTTTGCTCATTCTCATTGAGCAGTTCCTCTGTGGGGTTGAGTGGATCTTCAGGTGTCGGATTTAACGGATTCTCAGGTGTGTCCAGCTCAGGTGTTTCCGCCGTCTCTAAAGGCTGTTGTGGGGTTTCCAGCAAGTCTTGAGTGGCTTGGAGTGGATCTTGGGCGGCTTGCAGCAAGTCTTGAGTGGCTTGGAGTGGATCTTGGGCTGGCTTAAGCTGAAAAATCACTTGTTCTTCCCCCACCGAAACCCGTGCAACTTTTCCGTCGTCGAGTTGGTCGAGAAATTTGCTATAGGGAACCAGGGGAAACCGAGGGGATTTGGGTACAAACAAGTATCCCACTAAGGATACACCTGCCAGAATCAATAGAATAAGAGCAATCTGGCGCCCGTGTGGCGATTGCGGTTTGTCTTTAATACTCATATATTCGTTCTCTGCACGCTTGCTGCTGTGGGCTTGGGTGGATGGGGGAATTCCTATTTTTAGGGTAGCAAGGTTCCCTAGCAACTTGGCAGAGGTAGCGAGCGATCGCCCACCTCATTCTCCGATGGGTTAATCACACTCATTAGCCAGTTGCAGCACGGCTGAAAGGACTTCCGGACTAACTCTAAATCCGACTTGAACCAGTTGATTTAAAACAGGTTTAATTTGGGGGAGCTTGCTTTGTTGTTTTGCCAATAAGATTACACCCAAAGTCCCTCGAACGGGAATGCTTAAGGATAAAGCGGCGTTTTTGGCAGCGCGGTCATCTAAGATTGCTTCGTAACCAGGATTTTGGTAAGCCCAAGACAGAACATGACTTTCTCCGAGTCCCAAATCCCAAGATGCAACCTTAGGCTCGATTGGTTCCACTGCTCGAATCCATGAGCTTCCCTGGTTGTTGAGCCACATTTTAGCCGGATCATCACCAAGACCCAAATTAATCTCTTGGACTACCCCAGTGGGAATCACCATCTCGCTACACATTCGGGGTAGTAAACTAATTTGAGAGATTTTGGCAAGAACAATTAAGGGGGAGGCGTTGATCACCCATTTTCTAACCACGGGAGAGTTCCTCCGCTAGTTCTTGAGGTGTTACCTGAAAGGGTGACACATTGAAGCGCGAAAGGGCGGCGAGAAAGTCTTGACGGCTCACATCGGCTATTTCAGCCGCTTTGGATTGAGAGATGATGCCGACTTCGTACCATTTGACAGCAGCGGCTAAACGCATTTCTTGCACAAAAGCATCTGGGCTAGTCCGTAGTGCCGAAAAAGCGCCTTCGGGGAGTTCTATCGTAAGCTGGACGGTCATGTTATTCGCTAGGGTGTCTTTGGTGTTCAGCGTAGCATTTGTTCACAAGGGAGCGATCGCCTATTACCCCATCCTGTTGAGTGGCGATCGCACAGTTGAAAGGATTAGCTCGGAAACTTGCTGTTTAACAAATAATTTGAGATTTGGGATTAAACTAGAGGTAGCCATTTTGCCCCTTAACCATCATCATGACCTTTACTCAAAATTCCGAGGCGGCAGCAAGTTTAACGATATCGACTGAAGTAGAGGATATAATCATTCCACCCTCGGATTTATGGAGTGATGAACCGCCGTTGGAAAGTGACCTGCATCGCGATCAAATAGAGCTGTTGCTGGCTTGTCTGAAGTGGTGGTGGCGAGAGCGCACGGACTTCTATACTACGGGCAACTTGACGATTTATTTCAGTCCCGAACATATTACCACGCGGGACTTTCGCGGACCTGATTTTTTTGTGGTTCTGGGTACAGAAAATAAACCCCGCAAAAGTTGGGTACTCTGGGCTGAACAGGGGAAATATCCGAATGTCATTATTGAATTGCTTTCTAATAGCACGGCTAACGTTGATAAGGGATTTAAGAAACAGCTTTACCAAGACACCTTTCGCACGCCAGAATATTTCTGGTTTCACCCCGACACGTTGGAGTTCCAAGGATTCTGCCTAGTTAGAGGAACTTATCAACCCATAGAGCCAAATGAGCAAGAGTGGTTGTGGAGTCAGCAGCTAGATTTGTTTGTGGGGGTGTATGAATCAAAGCTGCGGTTTTTCAGTCCCCAGGGGCAATTAATTCCCACTCCCGAAGAAAGAGCCGAGCAAGAAAAACAGGACAAAGAACTGGCGCAGGAACAGGCTCAACTGGCGCAGGAACAGGCTGAAGCCGAACGACAACAACGAGAACTGGCGCAACAACGAGTGGCGGAACTAGAGCGTCGGCTGAAGCAGTTAGGTGTTGAGCCAGATACATAATAGTAAAGTATTTTAGGTTAAATGGCACTGACTTAAGCGGAATATTGCCAACTCGGAATTTCCCCTTTAGTAGAGACGTTCCGGCGGAACGTCTCTACTAGGGGTCAAGGTTACAAGTGTTTTTTTCAGTCTTGATACAGTACCGTTTAGTTAGGTCTGACGACTTACATTTCCGGTTACCCTATCACCGTTTTCCGAATGCTGAACCAGTTAATCACTAGTTTTTCCAGTTCAATCCAAACAAACATTAAAGCACTGAAACCAAAACAAACCAAAAGTTCTAGAGGACTTAACCAGTGAGTGCCAAAGAAATCCCGCAGGGGAGCCACATAAATTAGCATTAATTGTAATGCAGTGGTCAAGGTAACAGCACTCATAACGTAGGGATTGGAGAAGGGATTGAGTTGCACGGTTAGCTGAGTATGGGAACGAATCGCGATCGCGTGTCCCATCTGGGCTAAACATAGGGTGGTAAATACCATCGTCTTCCACCGATCCGGATCTCCCGATACCTGGGCGTAGTTATATGCCCATACCATGAGTATGATGGTCAATATGGCAAAGATAATCCCAATCCGCACCATGTAAAGCCCCAACCCACGGGCAAAAATACTCTCGCGAGGATTGTAGGGCGGGCGCTGCATCACGTTGGGTTCGGCGGGTTCCATGGCTAGGGCGAGAGCAGGTAATCCGTCGGTGACGAGGTTCATCCAGAGAATTTGTAGGGGGGAAAGGGGAACACCACCCAAGCCAATTAACGGCGCCGCTGCAATGGTAAGCACTTCCCCGATGTTGCTTCCCAGAATATATTTAATGAAGCGGCGAATATTCGTATAAACCACTCGACCTTCTTCCACAGCATGGACGATGGTGGCAAAATTGTCATCCAGCAGAATCATATCGCTGGCTTCTTTACTCACATCGGTGCCCGTAATGCCCATGGCTACGCCAATATCCGCTTGCTTAAGGGCGGGGGCGTCATTAACTCCATCCCCCGTCATTGCCACAAATTCACCTTGGCTTTGCAAGGCTTGGACGATTCGCAGTTTGTGTTCCGGGGAGACGCGGGCGTAAATACTGATATGGTTAACCTGTTGCTCTAATTCGGCTTGAGAGAGTTTTTGCAAGTCTTGACCGGTGAGGACTAAATCCCCGTCTTTAGCAATTCCCAGATCAGTTGCGATCGCTCGCGCTGTTAACTGATGATCTCCTGTAATCATCACCGGGCGAATTCCCGCCTCCCGACATTGAGCCACAGCCTCCCGCACCTCTGAACGCGGCGCATCCAGCATTCCCACTAACCCCAGCCAGATTAATCCTTGCTCGGTGTCTTCCCAAGAACCTTCCGGGGGAATGTCTGACAAGAGCTTATAGGCAAATCCCAATACCCGCAATCCTTTACCTGCCATCTGGTTATTTTGTTCCAGAATCTGCCCCCGTTGCTGGGGAGTTAGTTCACCCTCCTGAATCCGGGTGCAACGCTCTAAAATTAGCTCCGGTGAGCCTTTGGTAAACATGATGTAGGATGTAACCTCTTCCCCATTCTCCATCTGGCAAATCGCACTCATGCGCTTGCGTTCAGAGGAAAAGGGAAACTCGGCTACCCGGGGCAACTGTTTACGCAAGGACTTTTCCCAACTGAGACATCCGCTGCTGTAGCGGCGTGGGTTCTGTTTCCACCGATTGCAGCATTGTGGCAATTCGCCCTAATTCCGTCTGCATCCCGGTGTTGGTAACCAGTACTTTTGCCCGCCCCTGAATCACTTCGGTTCCCTGAAATACCAAGGTTACGCGATCGCCTAAGGGGGCGTCTTCACTCAGTTGCACGTCCGGTTGCTTGTGTACCGCCTCGGCTTCCCCCGTCAGAGCAGATTCCCGGATTTGCAGGTTTTGCGCCTCGATTAGACGACCATCAGCAGAGACCTGTACTCCCGCTTCTAATAGCATGACATCCCCCGGCACCAATTCCTTACCGGAAATTTCCATCAGTTTCTTATCTCGCAGAACGCGCACTTTGGGGGAGGAGAGGCGTTTGAGGGCGGCGAGGGCTTTTTCAGCACGGCTTTCTTGGAGATAGCCTAACAGACCATTTAAAATCACGATCGCAAAAATCGCGATCGCGTCTTTGGGAAACACCCCATTTCCTAAATCCAGTACCCCTGACACGATGGCTACGGCAATCAGCATCACTAACATGATATTCGTGAACTGATCCCATAAGATTGCCAGGGGACTACGCCCCCCTGTTTCTGTTAATTCATTTAACCCATAGTGCTGCTGCCTCTGGGCAATTTGTGCGGGGGTTAAACCCCTTTCGGGGTCACTTTTTAGACGTTCTAGTGCCTGCTCAATGTCCAGGGTATGCCAGGGTTGAGTGGTATCGGGAAGAGGACTCGAAGCGGCAGATGAGGGTGTAAGAAATGACATAGTTGGTGGCGATTAGTCTAAGGTAAAAACGTTTAGGGAAAAATCAAACCAAAAAACGAGACACCTGATTTCTGAAAGGGATAGTATTTTCACAAAATGGGGAGGAGTAAAAGCCTTATCAATCGCAGGATAAAGCTTTCTTAAATTCCGTGACAAGTAAGGTTTAGGTTTATTTTCTAATTATATATTATCCTTTATTTATTCAAAATGAAATAGGCAGTAAATGAGAACTTTGCCAGAGTGCATAAGCAATAAAAACAAAAACTAGAGTCACTAAAGCGGTTAGTCCATACCCCACACACATCAGCAAACCATCTTCTTCTAAGGTGGCAACAACCAATAACAAAATCGCGGCGGTTGGCATCGGATTCGTGAAAGGAAACGGTAATATCAGTAGCACGCTTAGCCAAGTCATACAACACCCATTCCAGCGCCAAATTTTAGGACTTTCTGCTACCTTTAGCCAACGAGGACGCACAATTTTTTCCAGTACCCTCATCACTCGCTTCAAATTTTTTAGCAGTTTTAAACTCAGGCTAGGGGGAAATCGAAAGTTGGCAACTTTTCTAGGTAACCACGGTTTTCGCCGTCCCAAAGCCATTTGCACGGATAACACTAAGCAGCCTAATCCTAATATACTTGATGCTCCGGGAGGCATGGGAAACAAAAAGGGTAAAACTAATAAGCCAATGACTAAGCTGAATCCTCGCTCAGAAGTTTCTGTGAGAATATCTCTTAGCGTTAGGGGTTGATGGGTTAATCGGCTGAGTAGGGACTCAATGTCTTGAGTAAATTTTAGGTGCATTTGTCGGGGTGATCACAACTTCGCTAACATAATCATTAAGACCATAGTCTTGGGCAACTAAATCCCGCGTAGACGGTTTGCGATCGGGCAGAAGTCGGGGTGCGGCGAGAGTCAGGTAGATTAATCCGACAATAAAGGTAATAATACCCAATATACTTGCTTCCCGACCAGAAGCAAGCTACGTCATTTATCATTTGCCTTGTCTCCACCACAACACAATAATATCCAAAAAAACCAAGCTACAAGAAAAAACGAATTGTAATATATAAAGCTGCCGTTACTAGTTGTATCACCATTACAGGTACGCCGTAACCTAAAAAGGTTTTAAAAGAAATCCGGCGTCCATGGAGTTCCGAAATACCCGCCGCCACGATATTGGAAGAGGCACCAACGAGTGTGCCATTCCCTCCCAAGGTAGCACCAAACATCATGGCATAGAAAAGGGGTAGTACTTCTGGGGGAAATTGACCCTCAAAGGTGGGAGATAGGACATCTGCTCCCACATAACCCACATTAACCAGGTACTGTTTAAGCAGTGGCACCATTGCCACGACTAGAGGAATATTGGGAACAACACTGGAGAGTAAACCAACCAAGAAAAGTAGTAAGATTGAACCGAGGAAAATATTTTGTCCCAATAGTACGGCGAGTAGCCGGGATAAACCGCTGACAATACCTGTTTTTTCTAGTCCACCAATGATCACAAAAATAGACATAAAAAAGAGTAAGGTACTCCAGTCTACATCCCGCAAGATGTTGTTAACAGTATCAATCTTGCTATGGTGAGCCAACAGTAACGCTAACGCCGCTCCCATCAAAGCGACAGCCGCTGGGGAAATTGGAATAGGCAGTGAGTCTCCTACCACAAAAAATACCAGCACAAAAACCATGATAAACCCCCCAGCCATTAAAACTCTAGGATGCTGAATTTTCGGGTGGGGCAGTTGATTCAAATTATCCAGCTTTTTTTGCCAAGTTTTTGGGAATAAGAAGGGCAGCATAACGACAATTACAGCAACGGCAATTCCTCCACCTAAACTCAACTGCATTAAGTAGTCTATAAAGCTGATATTGACGGCATCTCCTACAATAAATGTTGCTGGATCACCGACAAGTGTGAGTAATCCAGCACTATTAGCCACCAGCACCATTAAAATGAGTAATGGCACGAAGTTTACCCCAATTTCCTGTGCTAAGGGTGGCAGTAACGGAGCTAATAACATTACCGTTGTCGCATTTGGCAACATGGCACAAATCGGGGTAGTAATAGCGACAATTCCCAGCAGAAGTCGCTTTCCTTCTCCTCCCGCTAATACGACCATTTGTGTGGCTAAGTAGTCAAATAGTTTAGTCGGTTCAAATGCCCGTACCAGAACCATTACACCAAAGAATAAAGCCAGGGTTTCGTAACTCTGACTGATATATTCAACGGCTTCATTCAGGGTCATGATATGGATAAAAATTAGCAGTAATGCACCCAAAAAAGCCGCAATTGTTAGGTGCATCCATTCAGTCATAATTAAGATAATGACACCGGCAAAAGTTGAAAATGCAATAATCTGAGACCAAGTTTCCATAAATTCCCTCATGATTGAAGTGGATAAGGGGAAGATGTTCAACGAAAAAAGTACCCAAAGGATAAAGGGGGTAACAAAAGCAGATTGGGTAGAAAAAACCAACCCCATGCCTACTGGCGTGACACAGCTAAAATTGTAGAATGGATTTTCCTATTGAATCGGGCGCAAACCTTCATTGGTGTCAACTTAAGCTCAGACAGAATGCAATACCTTGACGCTACCCCAGAACCGGGAGGGAACGTTTCCCCCTACCCCCCTCATTCCCCCCTGCGAGGGGGGAGGACAAAGGATGTTTCACTTTTTTTGCACGGGAGATGACAAAGCTTGCGCCCCTACAGTTTCCGGACGTAATTCTAATCCATTAAATTAGGTGTGCCACGCTACTACAACCTAGGTCTATTTATAGCAGTTAATAGAGACTTCTAATAAAAGTCTCTACGAAAGGGCTAATGTGGTTGCTTTTATTACATTAAGTAGGTGGGGACAATTAAAGTTAACTGTGAGGATGGTCATTCGTCATCCACCAGCAACAAATTTCCGCAAAGCTGAACTGAAACGACATGGACAAAGCCTCAACTTCAAAAAGCAGGTACAAAAAACTGAGCAGTACCAGCGCCTGAAACTGATGAGATCGAGACATTCCTAAAAATGCTGATTCTTCAGTCTCCTCCCAATGCCTACGGAGTTAGCTGACGGGCTAGGACTGAGAGTTGTCCCTCTCGACTCGGGTTTCGAGTCACAGATATGCCCCAAAATTTGGTTCCCCCGCTCCAGCTTTCACTGCTTTACTCAAACAGGTTTCTTAGTGAAGGACTGGATTAAGCTGACTTACTCTACTTAATCTCTTATGATATTGCTCCGGGAGCAAAAAGTCAAGAGAGAGGGAAGAGAATAGCGGGTGTGAACTGTTGTCTTTAGCGAGTCAAAGTTCACCGGGCTTACATTTAACTCTCAAGAGTCGTCGAGGTGGTTATGATTCTTTATCCTTTATTTAACCGAAACAAAAGAAACTGCGTTACCTGGGCGTCATTAAAGTTATCATCACTAACCAATACCAAACTCCGACTCCCATCTGGCAACCGTGAACCCAAGGTCATCCCTTCCAGATTATCTACATAAATTCCCAAAGTACTCAAATCCAGCAGCAATTTTTTCTTCACCGGATCAAGGCGAGAAATATCCCCCTTGAGACTGGCAATATTAGAGGTATCCGTCGCCCCACCCAGCGTTAGTTGATAAATTTGGGCGCTGAGTCCCAACAACCCATAACTCCGTTCTAAACTGAGAAAGTGACCTTCTGTATCTAATGCCACTAATTCCGATAACCCATAATCAATCGTCCCTTTCGGGGCGGGAGCCAGTGGATACAAATGTTCCGCTACCAGCAGGGGTGGGGCAATGTCGCTAATTAAATAATGCAGTAGCCGAATTCGGGGAACGTCATCTGAATCTGGGGGTAAACTATCTTGAATTAAGGCGGATTCAGTGGCTGTAAATAGGCGAAAGGGATCGCCACTGGCTACCGCTAACGTAACCGGCTCTAAGGTTAAGGCTTCAAAACCTAAGTTTTCTTGTACGCCACGGGGAAGTTTTTCCTCTTCCGTATTATTATTTGGGAGAAAACGATCAGGAATTCGCAAGCGTTGTAACGGTTGTCCCGTTTGGCGGTCAAACTCTTGAATAACGGGTTCAATTCCCCGACTGGGAACCCCTTCAGTTGAAATAAATACGCCCCCTTTACCCGACAGGGCGATTCCTTCGGGGTCAATGGTTCCTGGGAGATAGGATTTGCCGTTTTCGTCTTTAAGGATGGTTACATCCTCCACGGTGACGGATTCAATGCCAATCTCTCCTGCCGAGTCGCGGTTAATATTCAGCGCTAGGGTGTAAAATCGGGCGGGCGCGAGATTTGACCGATCATCAGACAGTGCCAAAAAACGATCGCGATTTCGATCATAGGTGAGGGCGGATAAGCCGCCGACGGGAGTATCCTCAAACATCATCGGTTTGGCAAGTTGGTACATAGCCAAAAAGTCCAAGGATAAATCCAGAAACGTCCGCTGTTCGGCGGTTCTAGCGGTAGAGGGACTACAGCTAGTCGTCAACAGGGTCAACAACGCGATCGCAACGACTAAGAGTCGAGATAATAAGGGGCGAAGGAGCTTGATTTTTAGGAAATTTTGTGTTATATGCTCAATCATAAGAAATGTCAAAAGTCTTAGGGTAGGGGCTTGCTTTAGCCATCTTGCCCGTTTAGATGGGCAAATTAAGTACACAGCCGTCTGAAACTCTAAATTGATTTTAAGCGTCAATGGTCATTACATTGGCAGATAAAGTCAACTACCCCACCCATAGCTTGACTATGGACGAGGTATCTAGCCGTGAAAGATTGATGATATTGAATCAGAAATCGAGACTTAAGCCCTGAACTAAAGTTCTCCTCTTAAAGCTAAAACCTGTTTTCACGGGTTAAAAGCCTTTAATGTAGTAAGCCCTAGGATCAAAGCTCAAGTCCAGGCTTTGGGGACTGAAATCCATATCCAGTTAGCTCTCTTCTGACTTGAGCTTTTGGGTGCTTGGGTTGAAACCCAAGGCGGTTTAACTTAAAACCGTGTTGCATCTTATACAGATTAAATTAATGAGAAAAGTTCAACTACTCTTTTGCATAGCAGCGCTCTGGGTAGGGTTAAGTGGTGGAACATTAGCCCAACCCGCCGAAACGAATCCACCCAATCCTCTAGAACTAGATACCACCGCTGATCCTCTGCTTCCCAATCCCCCCGTAGAGCGCCCCTTAAGCCCCTTAGAACGCCGCCGACTGGGTGAAGCCCTCGATCAACTGAATAATCAAGCCGCCGCCGAATTGAGGGCGGGAAATCTAGAAGATGCGTTTGATATCTGGTATCGAGAAATTCGTTTACGGCGAGTCCTTGGGGGACGATTAGAAGAAGTCAAAACCCTAGGGCGTGTGGGCGAAATTGCCTGGAGTAGGAATGGGAAATCCCAAGTACAGTTGATTACCAAACGCTTAGAAACCATTCAGCAAAATGCTGAGGAAGAAGGAGACTTAGAGCCAGAACTTTTAGGCGCATTAGGTCAAGCCTATCAACAAGTACGAGTTCCCAGACAAGCCCTAGCTATCTATGAGCAAATTTTAGCCGATGCTCGTCAACAAGGTGATCTGCAAACTCAAGCCGAAATCTTAGAAACAATCGCCCAACTTCACTTGGCTTGGTTTGACTATCCCCAAGCCGCTGCCATTTATGAGGAATTATTAGCAATAGCCCAAGCAAGACGCGATCGCGTGGCGGAGGTTAACTATCTACAAGAACTGATCAACATTTATAAGCAATCCCAGAAACCCGAAAACGCCCTGCGGATCAAGGAACGGTTAGTAGACAGTTACCTCAACCAAGAAAACTATACTCAAATCCCCGCCCTGAAAGTTGCCATTGGTGCTGATTACGAAGCCCTGAATCAACCCGAACAAGCCTCTCGAAGCTACCAGGAAGCTTATGCACTCGCTTGGTCATCGCAACAGTTTGCTTATGCCAGTGATGCACTCGAAAAATTAGCCCAACTCTATTTATCTTACGACCAACCCGACTATGCCCTCAAGGTTTACGAAACCTTGATTATTGTGGAACAACAGTCCTACAATTACTATGGATTGATGCAGGCTTATGATCAAATGGGTCAGATTTATCTCGCCCAAAATAACTATGATCAAGCCTTAGACGCTTTTCAAAATGGTCTAGTCTTAGCCCAGTCGTTGCAGTATCAAGAAACCCATTTTGCTCGTCAAATCGAGAGAGTTAATCAGGAGGAAACAAGTAATAAGTGATCATTCATAAGCATACCCTCGAAGGTTGTGACGGGTCAATTGTAGGGGCGGGTTTAATAAGATTAGAGCAAAAAAAAGAATAATCATTAAATCCGTTCCTACACAATCCAACCTCACAACTATTTTGATTTATGTCTACCAAATGTATCCTGGTCATTGATGATGAACCTAACCTTTGCTTAGTCATCCAAGCTTGCCTCGAAACGATTGGCAATTGGCAAGTGATCACGGCTGAATCTGGCAAGAAGGGACTAAACTTAGCCCAAACTGAACAACCTGATGCGATTCTCTTGGACGTGATGATGCCGGATATGGATGGGTTGACCCTATTTAAAGAGTTGCAAAAGTCTCCCAGCACTAAAAAAATCCCTGTAATTTTACTCACGGCAAAAGTATTTAACAACGAAATAACTCAATTTAATCAGTTAGGTATTGCTGGAGTTATTGCTAAACCCTTTGATCCAATGACGTTAACTAAGGAGGTGACTAAAGTTTTAGATTGGTCATAATGTATTGGGTGCATCCACTTTTTGGCAGTAATCCCCGACACCCGATGAGGAGTTTGAACTCCGGGCTAAGAGCTTCCGTCTAAAACTCTTAAGCTTTTAGTCTTAGAAAAAACCGGCTGATTCGTAGAGACGTCTGAGAACAGCCATAATCCGATCGCCATACTGCAAATCAGCTGACCAACGTCCGCTCAGCTGCTGGACAAGCGGCGCAATCCCACGAGTGACAAAGCGAAACCGGGGACTGACTACTTCTTGTACCAAAGGTTCTAAACTAGCGTAGGCTTTTAATTGTTGAATATGGGCGCGAACTCCTAATCTGGCGCTGGGGAATGTCGCCCCCTCCGGATCACCACCGACTGATCCTAAGCCGCCAAAGTTATTTTGACTAGGTTTCAAATCACCACCAAAACGGAGGAAGTTCGTTTCCACCATGGCTTGAGCAAAAGCAATATCATAATTAACCCCTTCAATGGCGGCTTCTTCTCGGTAAAGCTTGGGTAAGTCCGGAAACTGAGCGAGGGCGTCTTCATTATTGGCTTTGAGGAACATCATTAACTGCACCTCTGACGTATTCCCATGTGCCATAATTCTGTCAATTTGACCCGGACAAATTTGTAAAATTGAGCGCAGAATTACCGTGCGTGTCGCCGCATCCCAACCGACTGCAATATTATAGTCTCGCAATTCAATCGCTTTAACGTAAACCACTCCCCGATATTGGAGACGGCGAATACCTGGAATGGTGGTTAAATCGACACCCAAGCGGTCGGCTAAGTCAATGGGAATATAGGCATTGTTATTAACAATAATGCCTTGCTCTCCATAAGTTTGATTATTAATAGTGATATTAATGGGGGGATAGGTAACATCCGTTCCATTTCCCGGTTCCGTTCCCGAAACCGCCCGACTCCACGCCGCTAGTCCGTCAGCAATCCCTAACGCCATCTCGCGGCGGCGATTTTGAATAATAAAGCGATCCTCTGGATTGGTGAGATAGCCAACCTCCATTAACAGTGAGGGGAGAAAAGTATCGCGGGTAAAGGACAGAAAACCCATCCCTGTCGCCGTATCCGGCTTCGCCCCTCGGTTCGGCAATTGGGGAAGGCGTCGCAGTAGTGCGAGTAGGATCAGTTCAGCATGATTTTTGCGTTCGGTGTTATTGGCGATGTAGTAAGCCGTAGCCCCTCGGACACTGGGATTGGGGGAAGAACCAGCATGAATTTCCAGCGCCACATCGCCAGGACGATAACGAGCATTCATCCATTGGATTGATTCGGCTGAACTCAAGTCATCCGGGACAGAGAGAACCTCAAAGCCACGCGATCGCAACTCTGGGACAATCTGATCCCGCAGCAGAATCATCTGTTGAGCTTCCGTTGTACCGCCTGCGATCGCGCCTAAATCGCGCCCCCCTTGTTCAATTCCTCCGTGTCCGGCAGAAATAAAGATTCGTCCCATTAGTTACTTGTCCTCAGCACTGATCATTCGCACTCACCGCCACTAATCCAGAATAAGGATTTCGGAGTCTTTCGGCTAGTGCTTAACCGTATCAGTTTTGCCTCACCTCCATCCAGGGAGGGAAATGGGATAGAAACGTAGCACACCATCTCTAGAAGCCGGAGATAGTGTTACCATTTGTCATAATTAGGTTAAATCTGGTTTTCA
The DNA here is from genome assembly GCF_040219735.1 of Coleofasciculus sp. G1-WW12-02. Taxonomy (NCBI): domain Bacteria; kingdom Bacillati; phylum Cyanobacteriota; class Cyanophyceae; order Coleofasciculales; family Coleofasciculaceae; genus Coleofasciculus; species Coleofasciculus sp. G1-WW12-02. The sequence goes on from NZ_JAVJRX010000009.1 coordinate 31,775, forward strand.
TCTAGGCGAGCGGCTATGGCTAAGCGCAAAAAACACAATCTCCAATGGATCAAAGAAACCCTAGAGCTAAAAGAAGACCACAACTGGACATCTAAGCCAGGACATCGGATCTTCGTAGCAGGGCGAGGAGCATTGCGCTTTGACGTTCCCGAAGATTGGCATTTTGAACCGGATACCAAGTCGTTTCGGTTTCTGGACAACAAGCCACCCAACGATGATTGTCGCTTAGAAGCGTCCTATAATCTACTCCCCCCAGGCGACTGGGCTGAATTTCCCCTGGTTTCTTTATTAAAGCGAGTCGTTCGAGATGATGAGCGCAATATAACTGAGAAGGGCGAAATTATTGAACTGAAGCGCCAAACCGCCCGCATTGTCTGGACTCAATTCAAATTTATTGACCCTCACGAAAACCGCGACGCCTATTCCCGCATCTGTATTGGCTTAGGTTCTGGAGTTCAATGCTTAATTACATTTGACTACTGGGTAGACGATGCAGAGCGCCTGAACCCCGTCTGGGACACGGTGATGGACTCTTTAGTGCTTGGGTTGTTTATCCGCGATCCCAGAACCGGATTCGCCTTCCCGGATTAGTCCCTGCTTTGAGATCCTAGAGGTAGTGTGCTAAGCCTCTACATTCCTCACCTGATACCAAATCCGGGGAACGCTACCCCCGTTATAACCCAGTCCGCGCAGGCGGACGAAAGGGCCAGTGTAGCAGCGATTTCAATCGCCGTGGAAAAAGGGGGTAATAAAGGCTAGCAACCTCTAATTAATAGATTCAATGAGTTCAATAATTTCATCAAAACAAAAATTATGTACCCAGTGAGTAAGTCCTTCAATTAGAGCAACATGACAGTCCGGAATTTGCTCAATCAATTGAACAATTCGGTCAGAATCGACTTCAATTGCCGCTTGATGAAGTTCAGCCACCCACGCCGCAGGCATTACCGCCAAGTCATCAGCCGTTAGTATTGCCTCATCTCCCCCACTCGTTGAGGTTTGGGTGTCTTTACTTTGGCTATCCTGGGCTAAAAGTGCTTCTTCTGCTTTATGTCTTGCCCAACCAATCGCAATGAGTTCTCCGACTAGTTTAAGCAGGTTAATATCATCCTGAGTCCAGGTTTTTGAGCCGCGCACAACTTCCACACCCAAAGAACCCACTACTTTATCCGAGTGAGTCATGGGTACAACTAACATAGACTGAATCGATTGTCGCTGAAAAATTTCCCGTTCTGCTGCGGCTTCAGGCGAAAATTCTGTTGGGGAGGAAATAGCGATCGCTTGATGATTGAGCATTTGGTTATAAGCCCAAGGGAACAGGGTTAGGTTTCTACCCTGCCATCGTCAGATCTAGGAGGAATATCAGCAGCATACCATTCTCGAATCAGGTAATATTGGTTCATGTCGTCGGACAGTTCAAAAATATAGCTGCGATCGCAGCCGATGAAATGAGCGATCGCTTCCAGGGTAAAGTTAATCGCCGTATCTACATCTTGGTCGATAAATTGACGAGAAATATTGCTCAGTAAACGTTCTACCCTAGCTCGATGTTCCAGGACGGCTTCGGCTTGTTTCTTGTCAGTAATATCGATAGCAACGTTAGTAACAACCCAACTATTTGTGGCTGCATCCCGTGTCGAAGAAAATTGAAATGAAATCCAGCGCAAGCTTCCATCCGGGTGATTATACCGATACTGTCCACCAAAAGTTCCCTCGGCAAAAATAGCTTCAAAGGTTGCTTCATGGACAGCTTCCAAATCTTTAGCAACAACCCGTTCTAGGAAAGGTGTTTTGTCAGCGATTAACTCATCTGGGGAGAAGCCCCAAAGGTGAATACTTCCCTCAGAAACATATTCAAATTCCCAGACGCTATTGACATCAACTCGAATCTGAAAGATAGCTGCTAAAGCACTACTAAGAATGGTATTTAGTCTAGCTTCAGAGGCTTTCAATGCTTCTTCTGCTTCTTTGCGTTCTGTTATGTCCCTAACTATGCCAATAATTAGGGCTTCACCGTTGATATCTCGAAAAGATTCAAACTCACCACATTGGGGGAAACATAGTGGATAATTCCTTCTAAATTGATGATACAAAGAATATCACTGGCGTTTTCAACGATACTGCGGAATTTTAACTCACTTTCAGCTAGGGCAAGTTCAGTACGTTTCTTGTCAGTAATATCTGTAGCAATAATTGTTACCCTCCAACAATCTGCAGCTTCATCCTGCACTGAGGTGATATTATAACAAATCCAATACCAGTTTCCATTGGGGTGCAAATAGCGATATTCATGTTCACTAGGGCGTTCAGAAAAGATACTATCAAATATTTTTGGAACAACAGTTTCCCAGTCTTCAGGATGAATTCTTGAAACTATCAGATGGCTGTCTGCTAATATTTCTTCTGCGGTATAGCCATAAACTAATTCACTTCCAGGAGAGCAGTATTGTAAATTCCAGTCTCGATTAGCATAAACGTGGACATGCTGAATCGAAGCAACAGTACTACTTAGAATAGCATTCAGTCTAGCTTCCGATGCTTTCAAAGCTTCTTCTGCTTGTTTTCGTTCGGTGATATCCCGCGCGACACTCACGAAGAGTAAATTGCCATTGGTATCCCGTATGACTGATAGGTTAGAAGAGAACCATTTCCAGCTACCATCCTTGTGTCTGGCTCGATTTTCAAGTCCTGAGAATCTCTCCCCTGTGGTTGCTAGTTGATTGAAAGCGTCCCAAGTCTTGGGCAAGTCATCGGGATGGACGATGGGTTCAAAGGATTGACCCTCCAATTCCGATGGAGTGTAACCCATTATAGTCTCTAAGTTAGGAGAAATATAACGGATAACTCCTTCTAAGTCGGTAATGAGAATAATATCATTGACATTTTCGACAATAGTACGAAATTTTGATTCACTTTCAGCTAGAGCAATTTCCGTATTTTTTTTGTCAGTAATATCGGTACAAATGCTAGTAACTAGCCAGCCATTAATGCTTTGATCCCATACCGAGGTAAAGATAGCAGAAATCCAGCGCCAATTGCCATCGGGATGTAAATAGCGATAGTTATGCTCAAAGGTTTGTTCGGCAAAGATTTTATCAAAACAGTCTTGATACATTACCGCCCAATCTTCGGGATGAATATGGGAAGCAACTAGCTGATTGTCGGCGATCATTTCTTCGGTAGAATACCCGAAAATTAAGGCGCTACCGGGAGAGTAATAGTCTAAGTGCCATTCTCGATTACTATAGACACGGTAGTAAATAATAGAAGCAGCCGTATGGCTGAGAATCTTATTAAGTCTAGCTTGGGAGGTTTTGAGAGCATCTTCTGTTTGTTTGCGTGCTGTGATATCCCATCCCACGATCGCGATCAGCCAATTGCCAGGAGTATCTTCAAAGGCTGAGATGTTACAACAATGCCATCTCCAACTCCCATCTTTATCTCTAACTCGGTGTTCAATACCGGATAGTTTTTCACCTGTGCTGGCGACTTGGTTGAAGGCTTGCCAAAGTTGGTGGACATCATCAGGATGGACAAAGGGTTCAAAGGATTGACTCTCGACTTCAGTCGCTGTGTACCCAGTTAGATTGATGATGTTGGGGGAGATATAGCGAATGACTCCTTCTGGGGTAAGGATAACCAGGATGTCATTAGTGTTTTCAACGATGCTGCGAAATTTGAACTCCCTGTCAGCCAGGGCGATTTGAGTCTGTTTGCGATCGCTAATATCACGAATTGTCAGTACAGCTACCTTGTCCTCGGCGACTCCCGTACAGCTTCCAGAGATTTGTAAGATTAATGTGCGATCGCCTTGGATAAATTCGTATTCCGCCACCTCATACCCACCCTTTCGCATCTGCACATCGGGGTAGGTATCCGGCTCAATCAGCACTCCGGCTTGCGCTAACGGCAGCAGTTCCCTAAACTGAGAGCCGATGATAGTAGAGTGCGATCGCTTGACTAATTGCACAAAGGCTCTGTTGCACCATTGCACCTGGCTGTTCACATCTAAAAAGACAACAGCATCTGCGATCGCCCCTAGTGCTACTTCCATCTTGCTCAGGGTAGCTTGCAGTTTATTCACCAACTCTGCTAAATCGGTGTTCATCACAGATTCCTCATTCTCTTTCTAAATCTTCAAAAACTTCACTATATTCATAGATGTTTACCATGGATATTCATAGAGATTCACCAGGGATAAGTTGGATGGGGAAAATAGGAGAAAGCTCTAGTTCAACTCATTCAAGCCGAAAAAATGTCAAGTTTGGGGCGAATGGTAGCTGGAATTGCCCACGAAATCAATAATCCCGTCAGCTTTATATCAGGGAATCTAACCCATGCCCGCCGCTATTTTCAAGATTTATTAGATCTGGTGCAAATTTATCAGAAAACTTACCCTGAACCCAAACCATACATTCAGCAGTTAATCGATGAAATTGACTTAAATTTTCTAGTTGATGATTGGCTTAAATTAATGGATTCAATGCAAGTAGGCGCACAACGGATTAAAGAATTTGTTTTATCTCTCAGGAACTTCTCAAGACTGAATGAAGAAGACTTAAAATCAGTCGATATTCATGAAGGAATTGATAACAGTTTATTAATTTTACAGCATCGACTAAAATCAAAAGACGATTTGGATGCTATTCAGGTGATTAAAGACTACGGTCAACTACCCCAAGTTACTTGTTACGCGAGTCAGCTCAATCAAGTCTTTATGAATTTGCTCAGTAACGCAATTGACGCCCTAGAAAACCAACCTGAACCACGGGTAATTACGATTCGTACCCAAGTCAGTTCTAAATCAAACGCTCAAAACTCAAAACAAACTACACTTAACTGTACCAACACAAATCAATATTTAAAAATCAACTCTCAAAACGGAGAAAGCATTATCATCAAAATTGCCGACAATGGTATTGGTATGAGTCAAGACATCCAACAGAAGATATTTGACCCATTTTTTACGACGAAGCCAGTGGGCAGTGGTACAGGATTAGGATTATCGATTAGTCATCAAATTATCGTCGAAAAACATAAAGGCAAACTCAGTTGTCTTTCTGTGCTAGGACAAGGAACAGAATTTATCATTGAGATTCCGTTAATCTGAAGTTATACCCCAGATGATGTAACAGAATCTCTACAGTAAATCAAGTGCTATTTATTTAAACTTGATGCATAAATTCCCAACTGAATCATGATTCATAATTTATGATTGATGACCTTTTCGATAAACTCGCCCCCGTTCAATTTCATCTCTAAGTTCCTTAAGTTCTTTCAGATTCAGCTTCTTGGTATAACAATTATGGTTGTTCCCCAATACCATCTTGCTATAACTCTGTAAACTCTCAATCCAGGGAAACTCAGTCATCCGGAAACGCCACGACACTCCCGGAAGCGGCGGTAAGTTTAACGCCTCTCGCACCACCAAACGACCAATGGTAAATGCACTGGTATTAGGGTCCCAGGTATCGCCTTGTAGGTCAAGATCCCAGGTTCCAATCAAGTGAAAAACCTTGCGAGAACTCTTCAACTTAATAATCCACTGCACACTAAAACGATGAGTCCGAAAGATCTGGTCTTCCTGAGCTAACGATAGCTCCAGGATTGACCTGTCCCTATCAGGGAATGATTTCGTATTCAGAGCCAATCGAATCGCCGCCAGGTTGTCAAGGGTAATCAACAGATTGTGACGGGGATTGTGTTGATTCAGTAGATACCAGGTGGCTACGGCTCCTGGCGCGTCTCGTTCTACGGATAAGAGGACGATGGATTCATCAGCCGAATAGGTGCGCTCAAGAATCAGTAACGTCGGTTGAGATGTTTCTGGTGTCTGAAAGATGCGGCGAATCCACCGAGTCAGCCATCGAAACCACTGTCGTAAACTCTGTTGCTTCACTTGTATCGCTTTGTCAGGGAGGATATGTTACAACTTCCTACCGACCATGGCTTGATCCGAAGCGCTAGTTCCATAACGAAGATAAGAAAGCTGGGGAAGGTTGCCAAGGTGCAGAAGTTTAGCGTTAACTCGGCGCTCCGTGATCTGCCAGACTATACTTCGTCAGGCTACGCTAACGTCCCGCTACATTAACATCTGCGTGATCTTCCCTCTCTCCCCTCTCTCCCTTACTTCAAGTTCACACTCATCCCCAGTCCTCATTCCCTGACACCTTATCCCTAAATCTAGATATTCTGAGTTAAAGTGAATTTTGAACTGACAATTTTTTTCTAACCCTAAGGTCAGTGTATGAACTCGTTAGCTGGTAAAACCCTACAGGGTGGCAAATATACTCTAGAGCAAGAACTAGGACGAGGGGGCTTTGGTGTCACCTATAAAGCCACCCATCACTATTTAGGTCAGGTGGTGGTGATTAAAACCCTAGACGAGTCCATGCATCTCAACCCAGACTTTCCTCGGTTTCAGCGTCTATTCCAGGATGAAGCACGACGACTAGCCTTGTGTATCCATCCCAATATTGTCCGGGTCAGCGACTTCTTCGTGGAAGGAGGGTGGCCCTACATGGTAATGGACTATGTAGAGGGTCAGACATTGCAAGAGATGTTACTTTCTGGAAAACCCCTCAGCGAAGCCACCGCCATTCATTACATCCACCAAATTGGTGACGCCTTAACGGTAGTCCATCAAAAAGGTTTACTCCACCGAGATATTAAACCTGCCAATATCATCCGGCGAGAAGGCACGCACCAAGTTGTACTTATCGACTTTGGCATTGCGCGGGAATTTAACTTCAATACCACTCAAACCCACACTAATATGCTGTCTGAGGGCTATGCCCCCTTAGAGCAGTATTTAATCAAAGAAAAACGCACTCCAGCCTCTGATGTTTACGGTTTAGCCGCCACTCTCTATACCCTGTTAACTGCCCAAATTCCCACACCAGCCGTTATCCGGGAGCGCCAACCCATGCCTGCTCCCCGTGACTTCCAACCCCAACTCAGTGCAGCCGTTAATCAAGGGGTCATGCGCGGGATGGCAATTGAGGCGCGTCATCGACCCTCATCGGTAGCAGAATGGCTATCCCTGTTACCGGATGTGTCCTTTGAACCCAGCCAGGAATTCATCTCCAATCCTGTATCGACAAGCAACGGAGCCACTGTTGCTTTAATACCCCCACAGATAAGTTCCCGTCAGCGAGAGTCCCAGCAGACCCAATATACACCTTGGCATCGACGCTTAGGTGTTTCTCCCGTTTTATTAGGAATGGGGGCTGTAATTGCCACAGGTTTAGTAGGATTGGGAACAATTTGGTATCAGTCTCAAAACCTCTCAACCCCACCCGGGGCTGAACCCTCATCCCCAGAGGAACCATTGAATCCTGATACCGAACTCAATCCTAGTGAGGATACGCTCCAGGAAACGACTGAACCCAGCCAAGACAACAATGCACCTTCTTCAGAGCAGGAACAAAAACCCACTCGGCGCACTTTTGGGAGATTCCCGAAAAAATCGAGGGATTCAGTTCAACCATCTCCCTCACCCACTTCTGAAGCCCCCTCACTCACACCTGTGGAGCCAGCCTCCTCGGATAAAAAATCGTCAACCCCAGCATCTCAACCTTCACCTGACTCATCCCCAGCATCTCCAGCTCAATCTCAACCACCAGAACCGCCAACAACCGCTCCAAAGGTTCCCCAATCGGCTGAGCCTTCTGAATCGGTCAACGAACCCCCGCCTGAGTCTGTTGGCGAACCCATAGAAAACATCAAAAAAGTACCTGCTCCACCAGAAGCCCCCCTACCCAAAAAACCCGAAACCACTCAAGAGAGTGATGAATGATGAAAAACGCTAAGTAGGTCGATGGAAATAAACCGAACTCTATACCCTTGCAAATGACAAATGACAACCAATACGGTTTAGCCCTACATACCACTAGTCCCCAATTGGGGCTAGCCATCAGTAATTTCCAGAGCGACAATCGTGCGGCTACCTGGGATTTGGGACAAGATTTGTCTACTCACTTACATCAGACTATGAGTGAGTTTATGAGTTCACAAGGTTGGGCAGATTTGGCATTTATTGCTGTAGCCAAAGGACCTGGCAGTTTTACAGGCACTCGTATTGGTGTAGTCACGGCAAGAACCTTAGCGCAGCAACTTGAGATTCCCCTGTTTGCCATTTCCACTCTGGCAGCCGTTGCTTGGTCGGTAACGCTTCAAAAGAAAGAGTATCAGAATACCTCACACAAAAGAGCGATCGCGCTACAAATGCCTGCTCGACGGGGACAGTTATATACTGCAATCTATCAGGCATCCTCAGACAATTCGAGCTTGATGCCCCTTGTACCCGATGCCGTAATGACACCTGATATCTGGCAACAGGTCTTAGACAATCAAAAACTCCCCTATCAACTCATTGAGGTAGCCGTTAATTTAGGAACCTGTGTCACCAGTGTATTAGACTTGGCTGATTTGGATTGGCAACAAGGAAAGCGTCCTCACTGGTCACAGGCTTTACCCTTTTACGGACAGCATCCGGTTACTGGAACAAAAACCGACTAGTGCAGCATGGCAGAAATAACTGACCAGCTAAAATCTCCCCTGCTCTCCCTGCATTTGAATTAGGTCATTATATTACAAACTGGGATGATTGAACTGATGCTTTAGCTGTGAATTCGAGGTTCTGGGTAAAGCGTACTCAGCAACTGACTTTCTACCGTCGCCAGTTCTTCTAACCTCTGGCTGACAACCTCCCGCTCAAAATAGGTATCCGCTAGCACCCAGTACACGCCATAGTGACGTGCTTCAGATGTCATCAAACTTTGATAAAACTCGGCTAATTCCGGGTCAGGACAGTGAGTTGCCAGTAATCCCAGCCGTTCGTGAGAGCGAGCCTCAATTAGAGCCGCAACCAGTAAAGAGTCCAATAGCCGCTCCGGTTCATGACGACGAATCTGAGCTGATAGTTTAGCGCCATAGGGCGGCGGAGAGAGGGACGCTAGGGAAATACTCCGTCGTTCTAGCCATTGATTAACTTGCTCAAAATGATCCAGCTCCTCACGCGCGATCGCGGTTAGCTGACGAACCAGTTGCGTACTCGATGGGTAGCGAAAAATTAAATTCAGGGCTACACCTGCCGCTTTGCGTTCGCATTGGGAATGGTCGAGTAGAATGAGATCAAGGTGAGCTAGAGCTTGTTCAACCCAACTCCAGCTCGTAGGTTGTTGGAGGGCATGAATTATTACCCAGGGAGAATCTAACACAGGTTTTGGTGACATCGAACGATCTTGTGAATAACAATAGGGAGAAGGTAAGCAACCCCAGTCTAAAGACACGGAGCAAAAGCCAAATAAGTTGAAGCTATGCTTACCAGCCTAAGTCTTAACTGACTACGTTGTCGGCAAGCGTTAAATACCTACCAGTAGATGCTCCCGCTAGTCTACTGCTCTAGAACCGAAAAGTTAAACAGTTTTAAGGTCACTGAAACAGTGCTTTTTGGATAGTTACCGACCGATAACTTTGGCGAAGCTAACTTTACCCCGGAAACGGGAGACAATTGGAGGGGCAACCATACCCCTCTACCCCAAAAAAGGGTATGATTAGGATAAAGACTAGTATTCGAGGAAACTGGTATTTATCAATGGCGTGCTGGATGCTAAGCGGAAAAGGTTTGAAATTCAATAAATTTTCTCTGAAACCCGGAAGATAGATGTTAGCACTTGTTTTAAGTAATAGATAATAGAGTATCCTGAGTCTGAGAATCTTGCCCACCAGGGGTGAACATACCTCGGCACATAATAGTCCAGATTTTGGGAACAAAACTGGTGCAAGTAAATGTTTATGGGTGCTACTTATTATTTGACGACACGGATTTGGATCAATAAACAATGACTCACCGTCGGATTGTTATCGGTGACGTGCATGGGCACTACGATACCCTAATGACCTTATTGGACGCGATCGCTCCTAGTCAAGACGATCAGGTTTATTTTTTGGGAGACTTAATCGATCGGGGTTCCCAAAGCTCTCAAGTTGTTGAATTTGTCAAGCAAAGCACTTATTCCTGCTTGTTAGGCAATCATGAGCAAATGCTAATAGAAATCCTGGGTCATGGAGAAATCGATGGTCCAGCCCTGCAAGCATGGCTCTATAGCGGCGGTCACAGTACCATCAATAGTTATGGTGAGGATGGTGTTCGCCAAGACCATATAGAGTGGATGCGTACCCTACCACTCTATATGGATTTGGGAGATACATGGTTAGTCCATGCCGGAGTTCATCCCCGGTTGCCCATTGAAAAGCAAACGGCTGAACAATTCTGTTGGATTCGGGACGAATTTCATAGAATGCCAGAGCCTTATTTTGCCAATAAGTTAATTATCATCGGTCATACGATTACCTTTACCTTGCCAGGAGTGCAACCTGGACGAATTGCTCAAGGTCAAGGATGGTTAGATATTGACACGGGCGCTTATCATCCTAAAAGTGGTTGGCTAACGGGATTAGATCTGACCAACTCACGGGTTTATCAAGCCAACGTCTTCCGAAACCGGGTTCGCCAAATGCCACTTGAGGAGGCGGTGACACGAGTTGAGCCTTCACAACCAAGGTGGCGCGATAGCTACCCAACTAGCCGTAGCCGACAACGCAGTACCGACAAAAGGTTTGGTGTCACATAAGGGAGCAGGGAAACAGAGAGTTCTATAACAGGGGACGAATTTTGGCTTTGTAGGCACTTTCATCCAAACCATCACCAACAGTGGCTTGTGCCGGATCAATCGCCTGCTTTAAGGCATTAATGCGATCTCCAACGGCTGGATGGGTGCTGAGGAATGAGGGGACGGAACCCCTTTTATTCTGGAGTTTTTCCATAAAATTCACCATGGCTGATGGTGCGTAGCCCGCTTTTTTGAGGATATCTAACCCAACCTGATCAGCCTCCAATTCATCTTCACGACTATTGGGTAACCGCAGCGCCAACTCTACGCCCATGTTGACTAAGGTACTGCGATCTAGACCTGCAGCAACGGCTACTCCCCTAGCGATCGCGCTCTGGCGCATTTGTTTAATCATGTGTTCCTCTTCGATATGCCCGATTTCATGGGCAATCACACTAGCTAGTTGAGCCTCATTGTCCGCCGCTTCAATCAAACCTGTGTTGAGATAAATAAACCCCCCTGTAGTCGCAAAGGCATTAATGCTCTCATCATCAACCACCTGAAACGTATAGGGAATATTAGAGCGTTGAGTTTCTTTTGCCAATCGCTGACCAATCTGATCAATATAGCGGTTAACACTGGAATTGCGATAAAGCCGGATCTGGTTTCTCACCAACTTCTGATTAATCTGCTGCCCGATCTCGACTTCCTGGCGATCAGAAATATTGGAAAGTTGGATAATCTGGACGCCTCGGAAAATTATATCGAGCCAGGGAATTGCTTGACTCACCTGAGGTGTACCCACGATCAGGCTCAACGCCAAGATCGCTGACACAAATGGATATAATAGACGACGGTGACGACGAGACCAGAAGGATAATGGATTAACCATGGTACATAAAATTAAAATAGCTACAGTTAAGGTACTCAAACAATAGACGCTACTTACAGGCTATAAGTTGCCATGACTGCTGTATATCCCCCCCTTTTTCTCATGCCCAGCTCTTGAAAATAAAAGTGAGGCTTTCCCTTGAGTGTTAAGAAACACTTTCTGACACAGGGAGTTGAGGATAAGGCGACCCAAGTACATTGAGCGGGCTGGTGCTGTTAATTAGACTAAGCGGGTCGCCCCTATACTTTAGACTACAGGTGTTTGTTTCATCCCTAAGGGGGGCGCGATCGCATTTATGAAAACTTCTCAGCTTTCCACAGGTTATACTGATCTGTTGTTGCTGCCGTGGTAATTTAATCAGGAGAGCATAACTGAGTCTTCTGTTGATGGTGAAACGAGAGTTAAAAAATACTAATCGTAAGAGTTTATGAGTATTTTGGATTCTAAAGGTCGTCTTTTCGGTAAAATCAGCATTCTCGATCTAGGGGCTGCCTTGGTCATTTTCTTAGTGATTGTGGGAATCTTTTTCTTTCCCGGTACGTCAGGTTCCGTCGCCCAACTGCCTGGAACCAGTACGACAAAACCTGTCCAAGTTGATTTGGTGGTTCGCGGGTTGAGCGTGCGTAATCCAGAAGATTTGATGGCTCAGTTTAGGGAAGAAAAGAAAACAAATATCGTCATTCGCAATCAACCCTATGGTCAGGTAGACATCCTATCGGTAGAAGAATTGCCACGGCTGCTTGTAATACCCCAACCCGATGGCTCGGCTAAAGCGCTACCTGATCCCAGACCTGACACCTTTAGCACTGATATGCTGATGACCCTCGGTGGTCAAGCCACGATTACCGATGATGGTCCGGTTCTGGGAAATAGCAAGATTAAAATTGGAACGCCTGTGGAATTAGAGGGTAAGGATTACAATTTCAATGCTAGCGTGATTCAGGTCAGGGTTGAATAAAAGGGAACTCTTAACAGGAAACAGGGAACAGGATAAACCACTGTTTCTTGATTCCTGAAAATGCTTTGACAGGCAGGTTTAGCTTTAGGTAAAAATGTTCCTAAATGACCAATGACTAACTTTTAATCTCCAATCCTTTCCTCTGAATTCAGGAGCTTCAAATACTTTCGGATTAAACCAATCGTCACGGCTGGCAATTCTAGCTGAGGAGTTAATCCAACATTCTCAAGGGTTTGAAAGACTCGAATGGCTTTCGGATTAAGATCGGCTAGTCGCTTACCGATTTCTGGGCTGGTAAATTCGGATTTTTGTCCCCAGATAATTGCCGTGGGAGTGTTAAGTTGAGGAATGTACAGGGATAAGTCAAAGCACAAGTCTCCTCGCACAAAGGAAAGCGCTGCATATTCAGCATTGGGTTGTTGAGCTGAGGCTAAATAAGCATCCACAATTTCTGAACTTATTCGGCTCTTACGAGCAAATTGCCGGGTTTCTAAGAAACTGCGGATACCGCCTTCAGTGGCGACGCCAGTGCTGTAGAGGATGCGGTCTAGAATAGGTGTGCTGATCAATTGGGCAAAAAAGCTGCGTGTGTAGTCTTCCCCAAAATCAGAGAGTCCTGATGGAGTGGTGAGAATCAGAGACTTAAACAGTTCAGGACGCGCGATCGCAGCTCGGATTGTCAAAGCAGCGGTTAGAGACGAGGCAATCACTGGCGTGCCTTGAGGACAGGTTTGCTCTAGGAATTCATTAATTGTCCTGATGTAGTCCTCAATCTGGTAATTGCGTTCAGGATGCTCTGAACGTCCCCAACCGATAAGATCCGGGGCGAGAACGCGATACTCACTGGCAAATGCTGGATAGACCTTTGACCACTCATACGCCGATGACCCACCCCCAAAGCCATGCAAAAACACTAACGTTGGTCGTGCTTCTGACTCAGGGGTTTCTGGGGTTTGCCACGGTATGTCGTCAGCCGTGTAGTATGCCATTGTTCCTAGTGAGGTCACTAAGGAGTGCTGTTTAAAGCCATTGGGTTCAATCATATCTCCACCTTATCGCTATTACTATCATCCCTGATTCTAGGGTCGAGAGCCTCTGACTTTGAGTTGATTCCCTTAACCCGGAATCCTCGGTCAAAGGTAGTCACGCTTTTAGAAAAGCGTTAAAATTACAAGTTTTGAACGGAGGGAACTTTCCTCACTATTATTTCATCGGAGGATTTTATGCAAGTGGACGTTTGCACACAAAAGGGTACAAACTCATATCAGTAATCCAATAAAAAAGATTTGTAGTTTTGGGTGAGACTGTTGGCAGCCAAAGCCGCGAAAGTCCCACGCTTGCGGTTGAGTTTAAATGCTAGGATAACCAGCCTGTAGGCGTGATTCGCTAAAAGATTGGCGATATCAAGTAGTTTTGAGGGCAGGAGATTTGAGCGGTGATTTGAACCTAAAATTTGACATTTATTCTAGGCTGATGGAGTTATCAGCTCTTCAGTGTTTAAGCTTTCTCAATTTATTCGTTGTTTAAAAAACGTGATAACAATGCAATGCAATTTACAGTTACAGGAAATTATAGATGATAACTTCATCAAGTCGCCAGTGGCGATAGCTTCTCCTGGCTGGGATATAGCTGAATATGAGTCGAGTTTACTCGTGATAAGACCAAAAAGTGTCTGCCTTAACTTGGAAGCCTTAACCTGTTTTGAAGTTGTAGAGCATCAATTTCACCAGTTTGGAGTGACATTTAAAAACGCGATCGCTCTACAGCCATCAAACCCAGCCTATCCTCCCCGCTCTGGTACTATTGTCCTCATGGCGGCACCCAAAAGCGGTTGGCTAGAAGCGACATTTTCGCAGCCGATTGGTTGGTTCTGCTGCTATGTCACCAGTTCCCAGCGAACGATGATGTCTGCCTACGACTCCCAGGGTAGGCTTATTGATCAAGTAATGACTCAACCGAATTTAGCTGGCTCGGATTCACCTACGCCTCCCAATACCCAGCTTCAGATTGATGCACCGAATATATCTCGCATCACATTCTATGCCTTTGACGGTCAACTGACCCTTGCTGACTTGAGTTTTGAGTTTTGACCCTTTTACCTTGCTACCCTATGCAGTTTGCCCCGCTCTATCCCCTTTTATACCCAATTCTGAAAACTGCCTTTCCCCATTGCCTTTGGTCAGGTTCGCCCCAGTCACGAACCATTGCCCTCACGTTTGATGATGGTCCTCACCCCCAGTACACCCCCCAACTTCTGCAAGTTCTGGAGCGCTACGATATAAAAGCCAGTTTTTTCTGGTTAGGCACTTGCGTCAAATCAGCGCCAAGCGTTGCCCGTGAGGTCTACCTCCAGGGTCACTGGATTGGATTGCACGGTTATAATCACCACTCTTTCCCCTTGCTGACACCAGATAGGCTCGCATCAAGTTTAGAAAAAACCCAAGCCGCAATTACCCAAGCTTGTGGACTCAACCCTGAGTACCTGCGGGACGTTCGCCCCCCGAATGGTTTGTTTACTCCCCAAACTCTAAAATTATTAAACAAATGGCACTACCGACCCGTAATGTGGAGTGTTGTTCCAGAAGATTGGGTTCGTCCTGGCTCTTCAGTCGTTGTCCGACGAGTCCTACAGCAAGTACGTAATGGATCGCTTCTTGTCTTGCATGATGGTTACCATGGAGGAGAAGATGTTACACAAACTACAGCGACGTTAATCCCAACCCTACTTGATCAAGGATATGACTTTGTGACCATTGATCAACTATGGCAACTGAAACGCGACATTATTGCTGTGAAGTAAGTTAGTGTTAACGCTATCTGTAGAGTGCCATAACCCTGAAACTTGGATTATTCCAACTATATATAGAGTTAAAGCTTAAGAAAAAGAATGAGGAATGTAGAGGCGATATGGCTTCTGAGCTGGGTAGGATGAGAGATGAGCGTGAGTATTTGACTCAAGTTGCTTTCTGCCGATAATGGACTCACTCCCATTTCCCCTATCTATATGAATCTGTATGAATAGATGGACTCACTATCCGGTTGCCAGCTCACAGGAGATGACACAAGCGTTACGTATTGTAACCATCTCGGCAAATTTTACTCAGATTTTAAACACAAATACTCCGATTGTGTGTTAAAACAAATGTTTTACACACAATCGAGCCTTCATGACTTATGCATTACCTCTACCCCCAAAAAAATTGTTGCATATACGCCGAATTTCGCTAACGTAGTCAAAGAAGCATAATCGTCTCCACACCGAACATTTGTACTAAGACAGGGTGATTTCATGACTATAGAGAAACTAAGGCTCTTGAAGTGTCAGCTAACTTCATTAAAATGGCTGAGCGCATTTCAGCAATTTGTCTGGGACAATCCAGTCTAGCCCTAGAGTACATTAAAGAAGGATTGACAGAACGGACAGACATCAAGAGACGGTTTCAGTTTTGATGGCTCTCCAAAGGATAACAGTAAAACTCACGACTCTATCGCTCACTTCCACCAAGCTAGGCTTAGTCTCTCAATCCATCTAGCCATGCAAATCGAGGAAAGACAATCTATAATGGTTTCATTCTTGACCAAAATTAATGGGTATAAAGCATCCCCCTTAGAAGGGGACTTCGGTGAGCGTCAAGCAAATATTCATTTCGCGTAAACGCTCTTAACCGAGCCAAGATTATCAGCTTTCTCTAAGTTGCCAAAAACCACGAACAAGTTTTTTGAATTAAAGCTAGAATCAAAAAGTCTCAACAGCCGCTAGGATTAAAACTTACTTGACCCGGCATTCAAATCCCTGTTGAGTTATAGAGGAATAAATCTAGCTTGAGTTTCTCAGGCTCAATAATTCAATAACCGATTAGAATGCAAAAGTAAGATTAAATCGCTGGCTAAATTTTTAAGTAGATTACTGGACATCTACTGGTCTTTAACTGAAGGAGCATGAGGAAAAAGGCATGACCCAGGCAAACGACGTACTTGCAACAATTTCTCAGCCTCAAAGCGGGTTGGAATTCTTGCTAGAGGATGAAGCAACTCAAGACGATATGGTGGACGTTAACTCGGAAGCCATTCAACCCGAACCGGAGGAGGAAGACGGTAAGCCAGGTAAGGTGCGTTCTACCCGTCGTCGCACACAAGCGAAAAAGAAGCACTATACCGAAGATTCAATTCGCCTCTACCTGCAAGAAATCGGTCGGATTCGCCTATTACGCGCTGATGAGGAAATTGAACTGGCGCGTAAAATTGCGGACTTGTTAGAGTTAGAACGTGTCCGCGATCGCTTGTGTGATCAGCTCGAGCGAGAGCCAAAGGAAGGAGAATGGGCAAGTTCAGTCAACATGGAACTCCCCGCCTTTCGCAAACGCCTTTTCCTGGGTCGGCGGGCAAAAGAAAAAATGGTGCAGTCTAACCTGCGTCTAGTCGTGTCCATTGCCAAAAAATACATGAATCGGGGTCTGTCGTTTCAAGACCTAATTCAAGAAGGGTCTTTGGGACTGATTCGGGCGGCGGAAAAATTCGATCACGAGAAAGGCTACAAATTCTCAACCTACGCCACCTGGTGGATTCGCCAAGCTATCACTCGTGCTATTGCCGATCAATCCCGTACCATTCGCCTACCCGTTCACCTCTACGAAACCATCTCCCGGATCAAAAAGACCACCAAAATCCTCTCTCAAGAACTGGGTCGCAAACCCACTGAAGAAGAAATTGCTGACCGGATGGAAATGACCATCGAGAAGCTGCGATTTATTGCCAAATCTGCCCAACTTCCCATCTCCCTGGAAACGCCAATTGGTAAAGAAGAAGACTCTCGCCTGGGTGACTTCATCGAAGCTGATGGTGAAACGCCAGAAGACCAAGTATCCAAAAATCTACTGCGGGAAGACTTAGAAAGTGTCCTGGATACATTAAGCGCCCGGGAACGAGACGTTCTCCGGTTGCGCTATGGGTTAGATGATGGACGGATGAAAACCCTAGAAGAAATCGGTCAAATTTTTAACGTGACCCGCGAGCGTATTCGCCAAATAGAGGCAAAAGCTCTGCGTAAACTTCGCCATCCCAATCGCAACAGTATTCTCAAGGAGTATATCCGCTAGGACTAGAGGGCGAGGGGTAATATCAAGTCCGGTAGCACCGGACTTGCTGATGGGGGAAGGGGTATAAGGGTAAGGCTCCCTTTTAAATAACTACAGCTATGATAGACGCACTCGCCCTGCAGGAGACGATATCAGATGAGTCCTCTATGTGTCACAAAATAACCCAAAAGGAAGCTGGGGTTCATAGGTTGAACACCCAGCTATTCTTTACAAATTGATTAAGACTTGACGATGCCGTATTACATCAGCCCCCAGAAGTGTAGTACGCCTTGACCGGAAATATATTCTGTGATCAAAGCGGCAACAAAACCAATCATGGCTAGACGACCGTTCCAATTCTCAGCGTTCGCTGTAAACCCAAATTTGGCTTCCTTTTGCTGTTGACCTTCCATGGCTTAGTTGTTTTAGTTACATTGTGTAAATTAATATGTAAATTAATGTAACAAATTCTTGGCAAAAGGGCAAGTATTGGGTCAAAGTGACAAAAATCTCCGTGGAAAAACCCATTCTGGTTCTCAGCCAGACGTAACAGGTGACAAATCCACACACTGACTCTTAGAAGTACAGTGTCGGCTTCTAGAGGAGCCCTTCTAAACAACGAGCCCGGAAAAATAAATTTTATTTAAAGTTTGATTAAGAAATGGCTATCATCGCGGCTCAACTGCCAACTCGACTCGACAATTACTACCAGCAGATTCGCGTTATTATTGATCGCCAAAATCCAATTACAGGATTATTACCCGCCAGTACGGCAGTGAATGCCCATGGTGACTACACCGATGCCTGGGTTAGGGATAACGTTTACAGCATTTTGGCGGTTTGGGGATTAGCGTTAGCGTACCGCAAACTTGACGCCGATAGTGGGCGCACCTTTGAACTGGAACAAAGTGTGGTCAAACTGATGCGAGGGCTGCTGTTTTGTATGATGCGGCAAGCCGCCAAAGTGGAACGGTTCAAAGACAACCAATCTCTGCTAGACGCGCTGCACGCCAAGTATAATACCAGCACTGGCGATGTAGTCGTGGGGGATGATGAGTGGGGTCATTTGCAGCTCGATGCCACTTCCCTATTCCTGTTGATGCTGGCTCAGATGACCGCATCAGGGTTACACATTGTTTACACCATTGCTGAAGTGCATTTCATTCAGAATCTGGTGTATTACATTGGTCGTACCTATCGGACACCAGATTACGGAATTTGGGAACGGGGAAATAAAGTTAATCACGGTAATCCTGAACTCAACGCCAGTTCCGTCGGCATGGCAAAAGCCGCATTAGAGGCGATTAACGGGCTAGATTTATTTGGCGTGCGGGGTTCTCAAGCCTCGGTAATTCATGTCCTTCCCGATGAAATTGCGCGATCGCGGATTACGTTAGAATCTCTATTACCACGGGAGTCAAGTTCCAAGGAAACCGATGCGGCATTGTTAAGTGTAATCGGGTTCCCCGCCTTTGCCATCGAAGACGTGGAACTCTTGGAGAGAACTCGTCAAAAGATTGTCGATAAATTACAGGGACTATACGGGTGTAAGCGGTTCTTGCGGGATGGACATCAAACGGTATTAGAAAATACCACCCGCTTGCACTATGAACCCTGGGAACTGCAACAATTTGAACATATTGAATGCGAGTGGCCCCTATTTTTTACCTACTTAGCCCTGGATGGCTGGTTCCGGGGAGACGTTGAGTGGGCGCGGAATTATCTGGGGCGTTTGGATACATTGCTGGTTGAGCGAGACGGGATGCGCTTATTACCCGAAGTGTATTACGTTCCAGCAGACAAAATTGAAGCCGAACGCGCTTCTCCTCATTCCCAGAATCGCAAACCCAATGAAAATTTGCCTCTTGTCTGGGCGCAGAGTTTGTATCTACTTGCCCAAATGCTTCATGACGGATTAATTACGCGGGGAGATGTTGACCCCTTAGGGCGTCATTTTTCTGTAGGGCGTCACCAAGATCCGGTGGTACAAATTGCGCTATTGGCAGAGGATGAAGCGTTACAAGCGCAACTGGCAGCTTATGGGATTGCCACACAGACCCCGACACAAGTTGATCCTACTCAAGTGCGTCAGGCAACTGACCTCTCCCGATTGTATGCCCAAATTGGACGGTGTGATGCCTTAGGATTAAGCGGACGTCCGATTCGACGCCTGCGAAGTTTGACCACCTCCCGCATTTTTCGCTTCGGGAAAGAAACGATTGTGTTTTTGCCCGCGTTTTTAGACCAGCAACAGTTTTATTTAACCCTGGATTATCATTTCCTGGTGGCTCAAATTAAAAGTGAACTGACATATATTCAACGCCACTGGGGTGAGTTAGGACGTCCAACGATGACACTGTTATTAACTCACCAGATGGTGCAGACGGGAGAGGAAACCAGTCATCCGGGACAAGAACAACTTCAGGGTTCGGCGTTACTAGAATTAATCCAAGAATTGCAAGAGGGATTATGTAATGGGGTGCGGGTCAAGTTAGGGCGTTTAAATCAGTTAACGCTTACAGCCGGAGTTGAACGCATTGATGTGATGCAAGGATTTGAGTTTAGTGAGTCTCCGGTTCAAGATGCTGCACCGCCTGATTATTACCTGAGAAATAGTCCGCGAAAAAATGGTCAGTTAAGTCATACGCAGGAATTCTTGCTAGAATGCGAAACGAATCTCCAACTCTTGCTCGATAGTTTACGGCATTCAGAAAATCTTTATGAGCAAATTGAATTATTACGCACCTTGAAAAACTTGCGGGGACTGGACTTTGATACAGGGTTTGGTCAACCTAAAGGAGTGGTGACGGTGGCGGATTTGCTGAATGAAGTGTACATCAAAGCCAGTAGTGAAGGAGCCTCTGTTTACTGGGGCGTGATTCGTCAAGCAGCGGGATTACTGAATAAAGTCGAAATTAGCTTGTCGGATGCGGTGACAGATATTTTGGTGCGGGGGAAACAGATAACGGTAGGAAAAGCGTATAGTGAGGCTTCCCTGATTAAAAACCCAATGTCCAACCTGGAAATCCAGGCAAAAATTGATGAGTTTTGTCGAGAAGATATTCGCGATCGCGTTTTGACTCAAGAACTCCTGATTTACTTGAGTATTCTGATTAAATCCGAACCTCATCTGGTTGATGGCTTGCTCACGCTGCGGGTTGGCTATTTAATTCTGCTGTTGACGAGTGAAGTGGCGGCTGAATTGGGGATGACTCAAGATGAAGCTTATGAAGAATTGATGCACTTGAGTCCCTTTGATGTGAAAATGCGGCTGCGTTCCTGTTTGGCGGGATATGAAGGGATTAACCAAAAGTTACGCCAACAAGAATCACTGCGCGTTAAGCAACCGAAACAGGTGATTAATTGGGTAATATTGCCAGAGGATCGAATCTATGTAGACGAAGACATTACTACAGCAGGAAATTGGCTGAGAAAACGACAACTTGATGGTAGTGCGGGTCGAGTGCCTAAAGATTTTTACCCGAAAGTTTGGCAAGTGATGAAACATTGTAAGGGTTTGGTGATCGGCGATAAATTAGAGCGTCGCAATCGACTCGATAGCCAACCTCTGCTCTCAGAAATGACACCTGGGGAAAAGAATTTTGCCCTGCGGGTTGAGCATTTACTCAATAAAATTCAAGTGCCAACCTATCGACAGGTGAATATCGAAGCACTTGTGGAATTAGCCGCAATACTGGAACGGAATCCAGAGTTGGAAATTGAAGAATACATTGTTCTTGATGTTTTGATTGGTCATGCTGTCCGTTTAGGCTGGTTGGAGCGCTATCCAGAACGAGCAGATAAGTATGATGAATATAAGGCAGCAGCTTGGCGTGCTTTTTATGATATGTCTCCTCAAGAATGTGCGGCTTATATTGTTAAGGCGTTCCAATTCTTGACACAAGTAGAACCTGCTAATGTTGCTTGATTTTGTCATTTGTCATTTGTCATTCGTCAGGCAAGAGGGAAAGGGGAATAGGGTTAGATAGGGCTTGCTGAATAAGTTGATGGAGACAGCCATGGCGATTGAAATCGCTGCTACACAAACAAAGTCCGCCTGCGCGGACTGGGTTATAAAGGGGGTAGCTAACCCGGATTTAGTATTAACTGTTAATAGTGCGATCGCGTCTTTAGCCGCAAGCCTGTGAACTCCGGTTGGCGCACATGAATCAGAGTTGAACATTTATCTAAGTATAAATGCTTATTTTAGTCCGCGATTGTTCATTATCACTTATCTGGTAATTTTTTGTAACAAAATTGACAGTTGTTCTGAAAGAGCCATACAATTTGAAGCGGTAAGTTTAATCACTGCGATCGCAGGATTAAGCGCCAAAAATTAATTTAATTTAAGGATAAAACGGATAACTATGACCCAGTTTTTCAGCCGATTCAAACGGTTGGCAACGATTCTGATCGTGTTGCTGATGGTTGTTTCTACGGTTTGTTTACTGCCCAACCAACCCGCATGGGCGAATCAAGATACATCAAGTCCTTGGGCAATTCAAAGCTCGTCTTGGGCGCGTTGGGCACCGGCTCCCTACACCCGTTGGGATGTTTATAACGATCTGGATAATCGGGTTCAACTCGTTGCTGATCCTACAACAAAGAGTGCTGTTTACTTCCTCAACTCCGATGGCTCTGTCGGCTATCGTAATGTTGATCAAAACATTAATAAAACCTTTCCTGGTATTACCGCTAAACAGATTGCTGTAGGTAAAAATGGGCGACTGTGGGCAATTACCACGGATGGACGTTGGGCGCGTTGGGCACCGGATCCTTACACCCGTTGGGATGTTTATAACGATCTGGACAATCGGGTGCAGTTAATCGGTGATCCTCAATCAGAAGGGGGAATTTACTTCCGTAAGTCCGATGGCTCTGTCGGCTATCGTAATGTTGATCAAAACATTAACAAAACCTTTCCTGGGATTGTGGCAACGGATTTAACTGTTTCTGATCCGGCTTAAACGTTCAGTGAGCAATCATTGATATCTGTGGGGTGGGCTACCGCCCCATTTTTTGTTAGCTTCTAGTTTAAACATTTTCTGCGTTCACGCTTCATGCTCCCACTCAATTTCCTGCTGATATCAGTTGCTTACCTTGGGGTGAATTCGCATAACCCAAGAAAGCTTGAACGGCTGGATTCGCTGGGTTTTTGTAGACGTAATAGAGGGTTCGTTGATAGGGATAGATGATAAAAGACGAATTATTCCCACTGTAGGGTTAAGGTATTATCGGGATTTAACTTCACGCGGAAGCGAATGACACGCTACACAGGGTTAATTTCACTCTAAGATAAAGAAAGTAGCGATCGCAATTCTGGTTCATGTCTTTTACCTATCCTCCCGCAAACCTACCATTTCAACGCCTGCGCGATGTGCGTGGGGCGCTGCTGCAACTGCATAAAGCACTTCTCGACTCGGAACGCGATATGTATGAACGGTTTCATGGGCGTATTCGTTCAAAAGGAGAGTTTTTTCAATTGGTTGTCCAAGATGAATGGTTTAGTTGGCTACGCCCTTTCTCTAAATTTATCGTCCAGATTGATGAAGCGTTGAGTGCAAAAGAGCCGATAACGTTGCATCAGGCAAATGAACTGTTAGACGAAGCCCGTTCTCTGGTTTCTCCTGATGAAGCGGGGACAAATCGAGAGCAACGTTACTATCAAGCGATTCAACGTGACCCAAATATTGCCCTGATGCATGCTGATGTGTCAAGACTGCTTTCGAGAAGTAGGCGTTAATTGAATGGGGTGTTTCCTTTAAAACTTGTCTTGATAGTAAATTTGGATTAAATTTTCCAATTTATCGTCAGGACAACATTCAATCAACGCTTCAAATACCTCTAGTAATTTTGCACCACTTTCTCCTAAGGTTGGACTCAATCCCCAAACATCCTGTACCCAGTCTTGAGGACGTTCATCGCTAAAAATTAAACGTTCCAGGAGTTGCTTGGCTTCGGTTTTGGAGATTGGTTCGTTGCCATTGGTCATTGATCATTCCTGATTGGGGAATTGACGAGTCGGGAAAACATGGGGATTTATTGTTTGGTGATCTGTGAATAATTGACCATAAGTTAAGGTTCAACTATTGTTCAAGTGTTTCCATTTGATAACGGGTGGCTCTAATCCCTTCTGAATCATCGACTTGTTCAAAAATGGCTAATGCTTTTTGATAGGACTCTTGCGCCATTTTCACTTTTCCCTGCTGGCTATAAACTGTACCAATATTGTACAAGGTTATGGCTTGCGATCGCGGAATGTTTAGTTCTTCAAAAATCGCTAATCCTTGCTGGTGAGACTCTAACGCCTCGGCATACTGATTCATCTTACCGTAGGCTAATCCTAAGTAATCCAGGATGATGCCCTCTCCCGGTTTATCCTCAACTTCACGATAAATGACTAAAGCATCTCGGAGAAAGGGTAAGGCTTGTGCATCTTGATCTTGTGCCAGATAGGCGATGCCAATATTGCCCAAAACAATGCCTTCACTGCGGCGATTGCCGATGTCTTGGAAGAGTTTCAGTGATTTCTGATGATGAGCGATCGCATCATTGTACTGCTGTAGATTGTTATAGGCGAGTCCCATATAATCGAGGATGATGGCTTCCTCCTGGCGATCGTTAATTTCTTGGGCAATCTCTAACGCCTGCTGATAAGCCTCTAAGGAGTTCTCGTACTGCTTGAGACTGTCATACACTCGACCCATTTGCGTCAGAGTCATCACTTTTCCCTGGGGGGCTTTGACTGTCTCAAATAACGCTGACGCCTGTTGCAGTCGATTTAACGCCGCCTGCGCTTGACCCTGCTGATACAGATCACGCCCTTCCTTTAGCAACTGTTCGGCTTCATTAACCTGATCTTGAGGGGTTTGTGCTTGTACCTGCGTCGATAGAGACACAGACAGAGAAGGAGATAGGGAAATCGGCGATAGGAATGTCAACAGCAGCGTCGCTGTCGCCAAGCTGAGTGAGTTAAGTCGTTGGGGTAAGGACAAATACATGGGGCTAAAACAATAGTCTACAAGATCGAGCAGATGACACCAGAACAAGGCAGATGACAGAAGCAGAAGGCAAAATTTAACAATCGCCTTGGGTTAAAATCCAAGGAACCCAAAGCTCAAGTCGTCTTTAGACGACTACATAAGAGTTTTAGTCCATTTTAACAGTAGCTCTTAGCCGCGAGTTTGAACTTCGGGCGGATGCTTCAGGGCTTGAGCTATTCCATTATGCCTAATCCTAGAGATTGAAACCAAAGGCAGGCAGGGTGTGTTCAATATCCGATCCTAAACGAATCGTGACCCTAAATGTCTCTTGCCTCGTTCCCACTACACTGGTAAAGAAATAGGAACTACTTGCATCTAACTCTTGTTCGACTAAAATCGCTGTTTGGTCACTAATCCGTAATGTTAAACCTTCTGGGAAACCCGTTGGGGACTGTGTGCCTAAAATGAGCAGTAACGCCCATTCGGGGACTGTTCCAGATAATAGGGGCCACGTTATCGCATACAAGCGTAGGGGTGTGTCTGCTACCTGGAGATTATGATACGCCCCCTTAGCTTGAGGCGGAATCTGGAGATTATTATACTCCAGTTGTTGCACGATCGCATCCAATTCGGCGGTAGGCGATCGCATGGCGCTAGCTGGGGTTAAACTAGGCAGGAGTTGCCAGGAGAGTTCTTGGGCGAGTTCGTCTAATTCATCCTGTAACCAGCGTCCTACATTAATCACGTTTCGGGTTAATCGGCTGAGTAAATCAGACAGGTAGTTCTGTAGGATAGATTGGCTTTGGGGATCGGTTTGCAATTGATACAGCCAGGTGCGTAACTCAGAACGGGTTAGCACTAGGGTAGCTTGTTCCCAGGTTAAAATCTGCCACAGTTGGAACGCCGGAGACTGGAATTGGGGGAGTTTGGTTTCGAGTTGCGATCGCTTATGGGCAAGTTGCAGGCGGCGATCATTGGGTATTGGGGGGAGGGGAATGGCTCTGGGGTTTAAACAGCGTAATTCTAATAATAGATGATTCGGGTCGCAATCAAAGGCATTGAGGGGGAATGAATAAGTCCAATCATCCTCAACCGCTAACCCCAGAGTATCCCGTTGTTCGATTAGCTGGGGATAGGAGAGAAACCCTCTAACGACGGCTGTTTCTTCTTCCTCTTGTACGTCTACGACGACGTAGAAATGGGGGATGAATTCGGGGATATCGACAACGGTTCTGGGTAAGGATACCTGATCATCGATGAGGCTACCTTGGGCAATCAGACAGAGGTTAAACCCATTTACATTAAGATGACAAACGGCTTCAATGAGATTTGCTGTAGCCGGATCGAACAGGGACGTGCGATCGCGATTTACCGTTAACTCACAACTGCGTTCGGCTAACCATTCCTCGAAACCAAATAAAGCTAAAGCATTAAGATAAGTTTGCCATTGGCGTTGTTCGTTGGCAATGGGTTGGGCGAGGTGAATGGCTTGATTAATCGCATCGTCAGAAAGTTGGATGGTTTCAATGGCGAAAGCGTCACCATCAAGCCCCGGTTGAGTCGTTGAGTAGAAAGTCATGATACATTACTCCTGTTATCCAGATAAAGGCAGAGTCTTTGGGTAAAGAGACTGTGGGTCTTATGATGGCGTTCATGGGTGGCGGTACTAGCTTCTGTCGCCGCCTCTTCGAGCACCTGGGTTACTTGTTGCGCGATCGCGTCTTGAATCTGTTGATGAATGGTTTGCAGGCGTTGGATATTGGTATAGCGTTGGGCTTCCGCCAGGATGCGATCGCTTAAATAAACCAGTAACTCCCGTTGAATATCGGCGCGAAAGGCTTTCAGTTTCAGTAAACGGCTAACTTGAAATTGTCCTTTATAGTTAAAGTTTCGGGCAATATCGGACATAGATTGTCCTTGACAGTGAAACAAATGCAACGCCGTGAGAAACTGTTGGGCTTTTTGGGAATCTCGGCGCTGTAATTTCGTCGTGCGATCGCGAGTTATTTGGGCGATGGCTGTATCTAAACCCTGAAGAAATTGTTGGCGATAGGCGGTTAAAAATTCGCTTTGTTCATCGGGTGTGGGTTCAGAATAGGGGATATCTAGAGGTTCATTCGGCGTTGCGTCCAAAGATTGGCTTTTTAACATCCCGCCACGTACATAGATTCGGTAGTCACGCAGTCGAGAGGCGATGAGTTGCAGTTGGCTGAGGAGGGTTTCGGGGCGTAGGGGAAGGGAGAGACATTGCGCCATTTGCTGTAATTGTTCGGGGGTGGGGGGGTGACATTTTCCTTTAACTCCGGCGAGACGTTGTTTTAGGCGTTGACTGCGATAGATGGCGTGATAAGCTTCCAGAAGCTGTTGGGCTTGTTGGATTTCCGGTGGGGTTAATTGGTGAAACTCGGCGAAAATACGGTGTAGTTGTTTGGGTTTGGTATCGTTTAGGATTGCCCAATCACTAACTAGATAAATCCCATGTTCAAGTAGAAACTGATTTAGGGGTTTATGGTGTTTCACTCGACGAGTTGTCCAAGTGGCGAGGCTGCTTTGTTCGGGGTCAAAACTCTGTAAGATTTCATCCAGGAAGGATTGGTAGGTGGGAGAATGGCGGCGGGGTTTACCGATGTCTTCGTCTAAGACAAAGGGTAATAAATCGGTACTGGTAAAGCCATGTTCCGCACCAAACCGACTAGCTAACCCCCGACAAACGTAGTCAATTTGCCCAGACATAAAGCATTTGAGGCAAAGTTGAGCAATACTACTGTGATCAGCTTCCCAGACGCGCCATGGCGCGTCTCTACATGCATCCCCAGCTCCCCCAGCTCCCCCAGCTCCCTCTGCTCCCCCAGCTTCCCCTGCATCCTGCATCCAGTACCAGAGTTGACGCTGAATTTGGGTATCCGATACTTGAGTATCTGGGGTAAAATCAGGGAATGATTGGAGGAAAAATGCCTTAGCTGTGGTAATTTCCCGGACTTGGCGTCTCCCGGCTGCATCAATCGCGATCGCACTCCAATATCGGGAGGCTGTATTAGTAGGGATTCTTACGGCGCTCAATTCGTTGCTCATCACTCGTGTATCAGGGGCTACGTGGGCGAGGATATCGTCTCAAGGGTTGTACCTCCATAGTTTAAGATTGATTGGCGAGAATCAAGATTTGTGCAGTCGGATCTAACTCTGAGCGACTCGAACTTATGCAGAAGTCTCAACTTAAGCCCTGGCGATTAAAATCGCGGCTATACAAACAAAGTCCGCGTAGGCGGACTAATGAGATAAGCCAGAGATAATAGATAGGGCATGGCAATGCTATGCCCCTACCACCGTTTAGAAATCATTGATTCGGTAGGGGCACGATATTATCGTGCCCTGATTTAGCTACAGGATAAAACCATTACTACAAACTCAATCTAATGCCTGAACTTTATATGATTAGTGGTGCCAACGGCTCAGGAAAAACCACAACGGCTTTAATCGTATTACCCAACTTTTTAGACGTTTTTGAATATGTTAATGCCGATGCCATTGCAACTGGACTCTCCCCTCTCAATCCCGAATCAGTTGCCATCCAAGCTGGACGCTTAATGGTAGAGCGTTTACGCATTTTATCAGATTCTGGCGCTAACTTCGCCTTTGAAACAACTCTCGCTTCACGTACCTATGCTTCATTTCTAAGAAACTGTAAAACTAAAGGCTATACCATTAATCTCATTTATTTCTGGTTAAAATCCCCAGAATTAGCCATCGCAAGAGTGCGGCGGCGGGTGGAGAGTGGAGGACATTCTATTCCGAAAGATGTAATTCGCCGACGCTATGAAAGAGGACGAAAAAACTTGGTTGAGTTGTTTTTACCTTTGTGTGATACCTGGAGGATTTATAATAACTCTAGTGAAGTCCCTCAGTTAATTGCTGAATGCGGCATTAACCAGGAACCCGTTATCTATGATCAAGACATTCTTAACCAAATTCTAGGAGGTTAATATGAGTGAACCTAGTTCATTATCAGAGAAAATTGATGCTGGAGTCAAAGCCGCCGTTGCCCAAGCCATTGAAAGACACCGCAGGCTCGGTCAATCGATTAGCATTTGGCGGGATGGAAAAATCGTCACCTTAACAGCAGATGAGATTCCGCCGATGCAGGTAGAAACGCCTATAAAAAAGAATGACTAGCAAATTTTATGGTATCGCAAAAATGGGAATATTCGCCACCTTTACCTGTCTTTTTTGATGTATAAATCAGGGCGAATTTTACCCGAAATAATATAACCTATTGTAGGGGCGACCTGCTGTATAAATCAACAACACCCGTCCTCTCAATTTTATCGGGTCGCCCTGTGTTTCAAGCCAAGACTGGTTAATAGAACAGGTGCAAATAGATTAACCTATTCCCGTTAAAGTTTGTCGCCAGAGATAATAGATAGGGCATGGCAATGCCATGCCCCTACCACCGATTAGAAATCATTGATTCGGTAGGGGCACGATATTATCGTGCCCTGATTTAGCGTCCCGGATTATCTTTTTTAATGTATAAATCAGGGCGGATTTTACCGAACATAATATCAAAACCTGTAGGGGCGACCCGCTGCATAAATCAACAACACCTACCCTCTCAATTTTATCGGGTCGCCCTGTGTTTAAACCCAAGACAGGTTAATAGAACAGGTACAAGATAGGAGAGAAACCTGTTTGTAGTCGTCGCTTTAGCGACGCACCCGTTTAATGATTTTGTGTGAACTGCTTTAACTTATTCTGGGCGAACTCCCGCAATTTTTCATCAGTATCATTTTCTGCCCTATCGCGCAATAAGGTTAGCGTTTTGGGATGGTCAGGATACCGCTTGATGATGTTATCGAGTGCAATTTGCCGAGGGTTTTGTTCCCTGTCTTCCTCACGTTGAAAGGGGTCATGAATAGCGCAATTGTACAATAATTCAAATAACCACGGCTCATCTTTCCATCCTCTCGCTAATTCCTCTATCGCCACACGTCGGACACCCCCATCATCATCAGATTGAATCCGTTGTTTGAGCAGGGATAAAGTATCCGGATCTTCTTTCCATCTTCTGGCTAATTCCTGTAGCGCCGCACGTCGCACATTCCCATTATCATCAGATTGAATCCGTTGTTTGAGCAGGGGTAAAGTATCAGGGTCTTCTTTCCATCCTCTCGCTAATTCCTGTACTGCTGAATGTCGCACATACCCATCATTATCAGATTGAATCAGTTGTTTGAGCAGGGGTAAAGTATCAGGATCTTCTCTCCATATTTCGGCTACTTCTTGTACTGCCACACCTCGCAGATACCCATCATTATCAGATTGAATCAGTTGTTTAAGCAGGAGTAAAATATCTGGGTTTTCTTTCCATCCTTTTACCAATTCCTTTATCGTAGCACGTTTCACATCCCGATCATCATCAGATTGAAGTCGTTGTTTAAGTAGGGATAAAGTACCGGGGTCTTCTTTCCATCCTTTTGCTAATTCCTCTACCGCTGCACGTCGCACATTCCAATGATCATCAGATTGAATCAATTGTTTAAGCAGTGGTAAAATATCAGGGTCTTCTTTCCATCCCTTGGCTAGTTCCTGTAGTGCCACACCTCGCACAGCATCACGAACATCAGATTGAACCAGTTGTTTGAGTAGGGATAAAGTATCGGGGTCTTCTTTCCATCCTTTTGCTAATTCTTCTACCGCCGCACGTTGTACATACCAATCCTTATGAGATCCTTGAATGAGTTGTTTGATAAAGGGCAAGGTATAAGGGTCTTCTTTCCACTCTTTCGCTAATACCTCTACCGCCGCAGCTTGTAGATTGTCATCATCACTAGATTGAATGAGTCGTTTGAGTAGGAGTAAAGTATCAGGATCTTCTTTCCATCCTTTCGCTAATTCTTCTACCGCCGCACCTCGCACATACCAATTATCATCAGATTGAATCAGTTGTTTAAGCAGGGGTAAAGTATCCGGGTCTTCTTTCCATCCTTTTACCAATTCCTTTACCGCACCACCTCGCACAGATCCATAATTATCAGATTGAATCAGTTGTTTGAGCCATGGTAACGTCTTAGGATCATCTTTCCAATTTGTAGTGATAGCAGTAATTGCTTGACTACGAATTACTGCAACTATGCGTAGATACTCAAAATCTCTGTTATAGTAAAACCCAGAGCGAATATAACCATACTGAGTCAATTCTTTCAACCGCTCAAGCAATTGATTATCTACCGCTACTATCGCCTGTCGATTCTTCACCTCCTCCAAACACTGCGCCGCCAGAAACACATTCATAAACTTCTCATCTTCCCCCTCCTGATTCATCAAATACTCAATAATTTCCCCCGCAAACCTCGACTCCTCAATCATCCCCACAATCAACCGCAAAACTTCATGCCAAGATTCATCCCGCCAATGCTTGCCAAAAACCTCTGTTTTCAACTCCTCCAGTGATAATCGCCGCGTCTCCTTAAACTGCCAAATAAACTCCCATGCACAGAAATATTCCAAAAACGTCCGATGCACAAACCCATAATAATCCGCCCCCAAATAACACAGAATAAAATTACGTTCCCGTAATTGACGAATCAGTACCCGCGCCACTAACCGCGCCTGATTCACATCGATAGTTCTCAAATACTCGGTTAAAATCCGTTCTAAATCCTCCGCCCGAATCAAATTCCCCGCCAATCCCTGATCCGTGGCTTGCATAACATACGCCACTCGGCGCAACATCGCCTGCTTATCCTTATAATCAATCGTTTTCGGATCAAGACGGGAATCCTCAATTAACGCCCGTTCCACATCCCATTGATGTAGTAAAACTCGTGACGCTTGATGATACAATTCCGGTCTATCTCTGGGTAACTCCTGATTCCGATTTAAAATTGCCATCATCGTCAGCAATAGGGGATTTCCGGCTAATTCCTGAATCGCTTTTGACGTGTCGATTGCCCGTTGTAATCGTTCTCGCTTCCAACCCTTATCCACCTCATCGCTAAAAGTTAATTCATGCCAACGATAGATAAAATCCTGAATCTGTTTCTCATCCAACTCTTGTAACAGGAAATGATCAAACTCCGCATCCCGTAATCGCTGCGGCTTATACCCAATCACGCGAGACGTAACAATCACATGCACATCTGGATACTCATTGGTGAAGCGATGAATATCAGTAATTACATCCTCCCGTTTCCCCGAATCAAATACCTCATCCAACCCATCAAACAGCATCAACACGTTCCCCGCCTTTAACTGTTCCTGGAGTTGATGCTGATTCAGATGACAAATCGCCCCACTACTTTGATGCAAAAACTCTAAGAAATTCTGGCATTGTCCCAAATCCCGATTCCGCATATAGGTGCGTAATTCAATTAAGATGGGAATCGCTAGAGAAATCGCATTCTGTAGCGGCGACTGGGCATACATTAATGCCAGATACTGTAATAACGTAGACTTCCCCGAACCCGGGTCACCTAAAATCACCAGATAGGGATAATTTCGTTTATCATTAATAACATCCAAAACCGACTGTATCGGCGCGTCTGAATACACCCGTTGATAGCGTTCTAATTCCCCTAACTGAAAATCTGGATCTAACTGATCCGTTTCCCGCGATCGCAGCTGATGTTCCTTGGGCAATTCATACACTTGCGGCAAAACTTCATGGATTTTTCGCACGTTTTGTGCTATAAATATTCGCCATAACTTCAGCGCATTATAAGCACAGCCTGTGGTATCCAAACTATCTAAGCGCAGATTGCCATAAGATTCTCGTAAACCCTCCTGATAGCGGCGCAAATCAAACTCTGGTATAATCCCCGCAGACTCCTGAGTATAGCGTGCGATCGCGTCCAACTTCTGCGAATCCAGAATCTCCCGCAATTCAGGCGATTCCCGGATTAACGCCTTGACTTTTCTGAGATACCGCTTCCCCACCTGTTCCCAATCAAAATTTTCAGGGAGCGATCGCAAGTTAAGCTGATACCATAGATTCCCCAACTCCTGAGTATCCAAACTCAAACACTCATCCTGAAACCCACTCCCCAGAATCCCCTTCACCGATGAATTGTGAATAAACTTAGTTAACCCTGGAGAATACTCCTCCACCTCCACCTGTGACACCTCAGCATCTTCCAACTCCTGCTGAACCAACACCAGAAACTCTTTCAAGGCTTTCCCGACAACCGTGTTCAGCGTATCGTCCTCAAAACACCCAGAAAAATCCCGAATACAATCCTTAAGAAAATCTTTAGTGTAATCTTCCAGCGTTCCCTTCGCCAGAGGCGTTAACACCTCCCGAAACACAAAGCCAGTAACAGAATAGACACCCCAAGCCGCAAACCAATCCAGCATGACTCTCCCATTCGTCTCTATTTTGGATCGAGTATAACTTTGAAGGAGAGTTCTAATTTCTTGTAACACTTTGGCATTGAGGAATCCCATCAATCATTCCACGGATAAACCCCCCTAGCTATCGCCGTCCCCCCTGACTAATACCAAATCCGGGTTAGCTACCCCCGTTAAAACCCAGTCCGCGCAGGCGGACTTTGTTTGTGTAGCAGCGATTTCAATCGCCTCCTCTTGCTTAATATTACACTTGTAAGACGGCAACGCCAGTTTATGCTTTAATGGTAAAAAAATCAGCATAAATTGATTCGCTTTCTTATTCAGCACTTTTAGTCAAAAAATTCAGAACTTTCACTGAACCTAACCTTCAGATTATTCAAAAAATTCAGAAAATTCAGAAAATTCAGTTTTATGCTAGCGTGGTCATCAGAGGTAGGAATTGGAATGCCAGATGGCAGATGTAGATGTCATAAAACTGCTCGAATTGGCAGATCACTGGATTGCCCAGAAGACAGGAAGCGTACTTAACGATGCCCAAAAGACTATCCTGAGTCAAGCCTTAGCCGGCAAAAAACTCAAAACCATTCAAGTCATGGGCTATAGCCAGAATACCGTCCAGCGAGATTTAGCGCCCAAGTTATGGAAACAGTTATCTGAAGTCACCGGGAAACGAGTTACAATAAAAAGTTTACGTTTAATCCTCGAAGGATTACCAGACGCAGATACCGACAAGTCCCATACTCTGACCCCCCCACAACCTCTCCCCCTGAGTACAACCACATTCCCATCCCCCATCTGGGAATTACCCGGAGGACAGCTTGATTTAGCCTCACCCTGCTATGTCGAACGTCCAGGGGATGAATCTCGCGCCTATGAAGAAATCAGTAAGCCAGGAAGTTTGATTCGGATAAAAGCACCACGACAAATGGGTAAAACCTCCCTAATGGTGCGATTACTGTATCACGCCGAACGACAAGGATGTCGGTCTGTCGCCTTAAACTTTGAGTTAGCTGAACGGGAAGTCTTTGCGGATTTAAATCAATTCCTGCAATGGTTTTGTGCTACCGTTACCGATGACTTACACCTACCCATTCAGTTAGAAAACCGTTGGAGTAAATTTCTGGGCAGTAAAAAAAACTGTACCAATTATTTTGAAAAGTATCTATTACCCACACTCAGAACTCCCCTGGTTTTAGGACTCGATGCCGTAGACCGAATTTTCCCTCACGAACATGTCGCCGATGACTTTTTTGGCTTACTTCGGGCTTGGCATGAAAAGGCAAAACAACATGAAATTTGGAAAAACTTTCGCCTGATTATTGTCCATGGGACAGAAGTTTATATTCCCCTAAGTAATGACCAATCCCCCTTTAATGTCGGATTACCGATTGAATTATCCGAATTTGATGCCCATCAGGTGGAAGACTTAGCCCAGCGACATGGTTTAGACTTCACTTGGAATGATGTCAAACAACTGATGGCAATGGTAGGCGGACATCCCCATCTCATCCGATTAGCGTTGTATAAAATTGCCCGTCAGGATATTACCTTAAGTAAACTTCTAGAAGACGCCCCTACTGAAACCGGAATCTATGCAGATCATTTGCGCTTACATCGCTGGCATTTAGAGAAACATCCCGACTTAGCCGACGCCCTAACCCAAGTTCTAGAAGCCAATCGCCCGGTGCAGCTAAAAGGCGCGATCGCGTTTAAACTCAATAGTATGGGATTAGTCTATCTGGTGGGAAATCAGGTGAGTATTCGCAACGATTTATACCGCCAGTATTTTCGCGAACGACTGCATCTCGAAAAACTTCAAAGTCAAGACACAAAAGAATACAGAGGCAGAATCATTCCCCATTCTCTGGGGGATAATGTCCTAGCCGCTATTGTCTTTACCGATATCAAAGACTCTACCCAAAAGCAGCATGAAAACCAGCAACCCACCCTAGCCGCCATTCATCGTGATCTCAAACTGATGACCAAATTATGCCACCAATTTGAAGGAGAGGTTCTCAAATCCATGGGCGATGGATTACTCATGTACTTTGTCTCCGCCGTTAAAGCCGTTGATTGTTCCCAAACCATTCAAAAAACCCTCTCCCTCGCCGCCAGAGGATTACCTACCCAAGAGGTATTACAGCATCGCATTGGCATTCACTTAGCCGATGTCTTTTTCAACGGAACCGATGTACAGGGAGATGGCGTCAATATTGCCGCCCGTTTACAATCTCAGGCAAAACCAGGTGGAATTTGTATTTCCTGGATAGTGTATGAAGCGGTCAAAAATCATTTGCAATTACAAATTACTAACAGTGAACATCGCCTCTTAAGAGGAATTGACGAACCCATGTTGTTATATCAAATCAGCATTGAACTCTGAAATAGTGTTAACTTTTGAGTGTTTAATTTTAAGTTCTGAGCCTTCACAACCTTCGGGAAACCTAATTTTTATTTATGTGTAGGGGCGGGTTTCACAACTATCCTTTCTGACCTCACCCCGATTGAACTAAACCCGCCCCGACTAAATCGTGAATGGAATGATTTTATAACGAATTAAAAATGATCAACGGTAAAAAATATGTCTAAATGGAAACTGGTAACCGAATTTACCTTTGATAGCGCCCACTATATCAAAGACTACGACGGACCCTGTGGTCGGATGCATGGACATACCTATAAAGTTCGATTAGAAGCAACATCCTCAACCCTACACGCCTCCGAATACTGTCCCCACGCTGTTATGGTTGCTGATTTCAAAAGCTTGCGCTGGGCAAAAAAAGATGTAACCAAAGGCGGGTTAGATCACGGAATTCTTAATGAAATTTTACCCGATAATTATGAAACCACCGCAGAAATGATCGCTCAATACATTTATGACGAAACCAAAAAACGCATTCCTGAAGGGGTACAGCTCAAAGTTGCGGTATCAGAGACACCGAATAGTTGGGTAGAATATGAGGAATGATCTGTAGAAATAGTAAGGCTAAATTTCGGCAATTACATAGTCATTTAGTGGTCGATTTCGTTCATAGTTCTAGAGGAATTACACTGGCGGTAAAATACCCCGTCGCTTTAACGTTGCTTCGATTTGCCTTAAAAGTTCAAAATCATTATCTGGTAACGGATGATTGTCTTGATTCCCGCTATTTTCACTAACCTTTAAATCCGGTTCCAGGAACCCAAAAGCTTGACGAAACTGATCCGGATTTGCCGCAATTGCACCCTCCAAATGGCAGGAAATAATCCGTTGAAAATCCCAACTGGCTACCTTATCCACCCAGTTCAACGTTTCTTTGGGGGCGCGGTTGAGAATCAGAGTTTGTAGAATTGGCGCGACAAAGGGACGCCCATTTCCCCGCAAGGCGTCAAAGGATTTCTGCCAACCGGCTTTCCATTTGAAGGGAAATAAACCGAAATAGGCTTGCTTTGACCAATCCGGTGCCTTTCTCGCCTCCCGGAACGCCTGAGTGAAGGGTATTGTGTCCAAGGCGCTGGGGCGGAAGTAAAATGCAAATAGTGAGATGCGTTGCCATCCCTTGCGGCGAGTCATCGGATTATCGATAACGATATCTAAGGCATGATCTCTGGCATGGAATAATAAGGGATAGGGATCAAGTTGCGCGATCGCAGGGGGATCTTCGGGTACACTAACTACAGTATCCGTCACCAGTAGCGTGCGCGATCGCTTGTGCACAAATCCCACTTCGGCAAAGAGTCCCAATCCCAAATCCACAGGACCGAGTAAGGCATAATCAAATTCATCCGCAAAAGGAGTTTGGCGACTATCTGCGGGTAAAACATGGGTACGCTTCCTCGGAAAACCCAGCCAACTCAGGGGCAAATTCAGAGGATAACTCCACTGGTGCGGCGCAACAAAAACCTGGGCTTGGGGAAACTTCCGGGCAAACGGACCCACAAAAACCTTATGCTCAATACCCGAAACCGTGGGCAGAATGATATATTTAACATCACCATGCTCTGCCACCAATTCCTGAACCAGCCGGAGACATTCCGGAGTTGGTGCAACAGGCGCATAGACCAACAAACCCCCAGCATCCAGCTTAATCACCGTCATGCGAATGGGTACAACCACATAGAGAATGCCCTGAATCTGGTCAAACGTCCAAATCCTATCCTTCACCACTTCCACACGGATAGTTCGTCGTTTGCCATAAGGATACAGGGGTACAGGAAACCAAAAGGACCATAACCAGTCTTGAGATGGGATGCTCGGATGACCCTGGTGTTCCTGCATCTGCGGTTCATTCCTCCTGTATTTTCTCTCGGACTCAACCTGTTGGGCGGGAATTTTACCCTATTATTCTACAACCGGAAGTGCCCCCACCAAAACGCTGTACGTCACGACAGCAAAAATGCTTTATCGTAATTTCCCGTCTGATGCGGTATCGGGAAGGGCGCAAGCCTTGCGCCCCTACGGTTTCTTTTCCGTAATTCGGCTTGTAGTAAGGGAACCTCAGCCCTAGATTCCGTTGGGTAACATGCGTCAACCCAACCTACAACCTATCCCACAATTTTAGCTGTGTCAGTCCACTACTCTATCTATTCTGAATCCGGGTCAATGCCCATGGCTCTTAATCGTTCCGCCAATCTTGCCGCTTTTTGCTCGGCTTGTTCGGCGCGTTGGCGTTCTTGTTCGGCACGTTGACGTTCTAATTGGGCGCGTTCTTCACCAATTAACAAAAGATTGCCTTCACTATCCCACCAACGCAGCCAATATTGAGTTTGATTTTGATAAGTTCCGTGCCAAAGTCCCAGTTCTACTCCTAAGGGCGTAATCGGATAGTGCCCCCGTTCATTCGGTTGGAGTTTTTGATAAGAAAAATTTAGCAAATTATAAACCTCTAGTTTTCTGTTTTTGACTTCAAAAATGCCATAGTAAGGAATGCGAATAATCCGTTCATACACCCAGAATTTACCGGGTTTAGTGGTTGCTCCTTCAGCAGAAACGGATAAGGGTGTAGCATCTCGTTCCTCGTCTCCATTGCCACTGGCAAATTCTAAGGCAATCATTGGTGCCATTAATTCCCGCCAGAGAACATAAGAACGACGGATTTCACCATTTACAAATGGGGGAACATTGGGAACATAGAACCAATCGGGAGCCTCTGCACCTTTTTCTGGGGGTTCGGTTTCGCGCCAGTAAATACCGCAGTCTTGTCCAATGGCGTAGTCACCATCAGGATGAAGTTGCTGCAAAACTGAACCAATGGAATCGGTCAAAATTAGGCTTTGAGGATGTTCTTGGAAATTCTTCACAAACGTACCATCAGATTCGGGTAGTTGGGTATGGTCAGGAAAGGCAGGGGGGAAATCAATTTTAGTTTGAGTCATGTCTTAATCACAGGTAACAGAGAATCTACTCAATTTCAGTGTCTTATGTCAGGGTAAAGTTTAAATAACTTTGTATGGTTGGTAAGTGTAGTACTTCGGTCGTGAATCTAGCCGGATATGCAACCAATACACCCCTAAACCAGAGGTGCTTAACCAGGTGGGATGCTCATCAAGCCGTTGTTCTAACGCTGACCCCACATTTTGCCACAAGGCGTGCTGCTGATGTTCGGGTGCCTCACGCATAAAAGCCGCCAGATGGCAGTATGGAGAGGTAGAGGCTTGTGGACAAGGAACAACCAGCAACGCATCGTTTCCCAGATTCGGAAAAGTAATAATTGACTCGTTCTCTCCTGCGGCGGCAAAATGGCGGGCAAAATCACTGGGATCAGCTTGTACATTTGCCAGGTATGGACTATCAACTAGAACAAACTCGAATACCTGGTTTACAGTCGCGTCGCTGATAGCTGGTGTTTCCCAGAAAAAGGCGGAAAATGGAGCATCGGCGAGTAGGGAGATGAAGAATGCCCGAAAAGCTTGATTATGCTGCCATAGCTGGATGATTTCTGAGTAGAGAATTGGGTTACTATTGGACAGAAGAGAAATCTTCTGAATCCGACCCGCGTTTAGTGACTCGACAGATGATTTCCACATTGAGAGTTCCGGTATTCTGTTTAATGATTATACAAGTCGCTTATTTACCGAGTATAACCGCTGAATTTTATTAAAGATTAGTTAAATGAATTGAGTATTTTTGGATGCTGTTCAGTGCGGGTAAACGCCCAAGTTTATGTGGTTTTTTAACGCAGAGGGACGCAGAGGGAAAGCGCAGAGGGACGCAGAGGGATTGGAAGTATTGGGAATAAGATTTTATAGAATGACGAAGGACGAAGGACAAATGACGAAGGACGAAAGACAAATGACCCATGTCAAGCAGCGGGTTCAAGAACTGCGAAACCTCCTGCAACAAGCGAGTTATGCCTACTATGTCCTCGACAATCCCATGATGGAGGATACCGTCTATGACCAACTCTATCGGGAACTGCAAGACCTAGAAACCCAGTATCCTGAATTAGTTACGCCGGATAGTCCGACTCAGCGCGTGGGAGAGAAACCTGCATCAGAATTTTCCTCGGTTCGCCATAATATCCCCCTCTATAGTTTAGAGAATGCGTTTAATTTAGACGAGTTGGCGAAGTGGCAAGAACGGTGGCAACGTTATGCGCCGGATATCAAGGAGTTTGCATACATCTGTGAACTGAAGATAGACGGTTCCGCGATCGCACTCACTTATGAAAACGGCATATTAGTGCGGGGAGTAACACGGGGCGATGGTGTCACAGGGGAAGATATTACCCAGAATATTCGCACGATTCGTTCGATTCCCTTACGGTTAAAGGCACAAACACCGCCCCCGATTGTAGAAGTGCGGGGCGAGGCGTTTTTACCCTTGGATGTATTTGAAGGGATTAATCGGGAACGGGAAACCGCCGGGGAAGCTTTATTTGCCAATCCTCGGAACGCTGCAGCGGGTACTTTGCGGCAATTAGATCCAAAAATAGTCGATCGCAGACAGTTGGATTTCTTTGCCTATACCTTACATCTTCCCGGATCAGAGGAACTGGAAACAGTGCCAACGCTGAACTCCCAATGGGAAGCTTTGGAATTTCTGCGTGATTTGGGATTCCGGGTGAATCCCCATCGGAAACGTTGCTCGTCTCTAGCAGAGGTGGAGGAGTATTATCAATATTGGGATAGTCAACGGCGTGGTTTACTTTACATGACTGATGGGGTTGTGGTTAAGCTGAATTCGTTTTCGCTACAAGAACAATTAGGCTTTACCCAAAAGTTTCCCCGATGGGCGATCGCACTCAAGTATCCCGCCGAAGAATCCCCCACACTGGTGCAAAATGTTACAGTTCAGGTGGGACGAACTGGGGCGTTAACTCCAGTGGCGGAACTCAAACCCGTACAGCTAGCCGGGACAACGGTTTCACGCGCTACTTTACATAACCGCGATCGCATCAAGGAATTAAATCTTCATATCGGTGATACCGTCATTGTTCGCAAAGCCGGGGAAATTATCCCCGAAGTCGTGCGGGTGCTTCCAGAATTACGTCCACCCGATGCTAAACCCGTACAAATGCCTACTGATTGTCCGGTGTGCCATCAACCCGTCGTGCGTCCCCCAGGGGAGGCGGTAACCCGCTGTATTAATGCGTCTTGTCCCGCGATTGTCAAAGGTTCACTCAACCATTGGGCAAGTCGTAGTGCATTGGATATCAACGGGTTAGGAGAAAAGCTAGTTAATCAGCTTGTTGATTCCGGTTTAGTCCATTCCGTTGCGGATCTTTATCAACTTACTTTAGAT
Organism: Coleofasciculus sp. G1-WW12-02; assembly: GCF_040219735.1. NCBI lineage: Bacteria > Bacillati > Cyanobacteriota > Cyanophyceae > Coleofasciculales > Coleofasciculaceae > Coleofasciculus > Coleofasciculus sp. G1-WW12-02. The sequence continues at coordinate 72,365 of NZ_JAVJRX010000009.1, forward strand.
CAGTTAACCTCTTTAGAACGAATGGGTGAAAAATCCGCTCAGAAATTGATTCACCAAATTGAACAGTCCAAAACTCAACCTTGGTCAAGAGTTTTGTATGGTTTAGGGATTCGCTATGTGGGTAGTGTGAATGCTCAAATTTTAGCGCAACAGTTTCCTCGTGTAGACCAATTAGCCGCAGCCCGTGTTACTGATATTGAAAGCGTCTATGGAATTGGATCGGAAATTGCCCAATCAGTTTATGATTGGTTTCAAGTTCCCAGTAATCAGACCTTAATCAATCGACTGCGAGAGGCAAATTTGCAACTGACGGGTGAACTAAAATCCGTGTCTACAGAAGCCACATCTCAACCATTGCAGGGGAAAATCTTTGTGATTACCGGGACATTACCCACACTGAAGCGAGATGAGGCAAAAGAATTAATTCAAAAAGCTGGCGGGAAAGTAACCAGTTCAGTGAGTTCTAAAACGGACTATTTGCTCCTTGGTGAAGATGCCGGATCTAAATTAGAAAAAGCCCAAGAATTAGGTATTAATCAGATCAGCGAATCTGACCTTTTACAATGGTTGAAGGAATAGGTTATAACTCAATTATAGGGGCGGGTTTAGGGTCAATTGTAGGGGCGGGTTTAGGGAATTAATTCAGCTAGTCACCGATAAATGAACAACAAAAACCGCCCTCCTCACCGATAAATGAACAACAAAACCTGCCCTCCCCACCGATAAAGGACGAATGACGAATTGATAAACTTTAGCTTAAGTCTTGGAGCGCTTGCTCCCAATCCCAAACACCTATCCCTTCACCTTGAAAGCGCGATATGTGTTTAATGTTTGTTGTGACAATTACCACTTCATCAAAATTGTCTAACTGAAAGATTGCTTGGGCGACAAGGATGACATCGCCATCTAAGCTATCATTACTTGCAGTAGGTTGACCTTGGTTTCGTACCCACGCCCATAATTCTGAGGCTTTTCGCATTGTTAAAGAAGTCAGGGGGATAAAGCGGGGAGGTTGGCTGATCTGATTGAGACGATCAATACTCTTTCGTTTTCCAGATCTTAATAATTCGCGTCTAAGTTCATAGTCGGCTATTTCTGGCACCCGCAAAGCTGTTTCCTGATTTTGTAAAGATTGCAACCAATTGATGACATTTGGTTTTATCCTCGGATGTACAACCTGACTCAACGGATGAGTATCTAACAATACAGCTCTAGTCATCTGAGTTTTACAAGGATAACCGATTATGATTTAGACCCGCCTCAATTTGAGGATAGGTTTCTTCATCGTATCCCGACTCATCAGCCATCCAGCCATTGACCAGTTCGATGACATCCTTTAGGGAATCATCTTCCGTTTCTGGGAGTGAAGATTGGTCAATGAAACTCAGACTATAATTAACACTTGGACCGTTCGATATTTTCGAGATTGTATAGGCTGAATCAGTTATTTTTTCAAGTTTTGCCAAAATATCTCGACAAACATCTCGATAAAGAGATACTGGAATATTATCCTTACGAATATTCTCGGTATTCAATAAATCTTTTGATTTCATTAAGGTATATTTTGATTGAATCAAACTATCGATTTTTGTCCTAGCCTCTAACAACTGCTCTAGAGAAAGGGCATCCAGTCGTTGAATAATTTCGTCAAGAGGTTTGGTTTCTGTCATAACAATTAAAAAGCAACTCAACTCTCTCTATCCTAACGGGGACTGAGTTTCAGCGCTGACTCCACACCACCTCTTACCCTCCTACCTCCTGCTTCCTGCCTTCTACCGTAATAACCGAACCGCACCAGAATTAGCACTCGCGTAACAAGAGTGCTAAATTTGCTAATGGAGTAACGAGTAAGTATTGGGAACCCTATGGCAAAAATCGTTTCGTTTAACGAAGAATCACGGCGAGCTTTAGAGCGGGGAGTCAATGCTCTAGCAGATGCAGTCCGGATTACCCTTGGACCCAAAGGGCGGAATGTGCTGCTAGAGAAGTCCTTTGGCGCTCCCCAGATTGTTAATGATGGTATCACCGTCGCCCAAGAGATTGAACTGGAAGACCCCTTAGAAAATACGGGTGCGCGACTGATTCGAGAAGTCGCATCCAAGACCAAAGAAATTGCCGGCGATGGTACCACAACCGCTACCGTTCTGGCACAGGAGATGATTCGGCAAGGACTCAAAAACGTTGCAGCTGGTGCCAATCCGGTTGCTGTACGTCGAGGGATTGAGAAAACCATTAATCATCTGGTTAAAGAAATTCAGTCCATGGCTCAACCCGTCGTTGGCGATGCGATCGCGCAAGTCGCCACCGTCTCCGCCGGGAACGACGAGGAAGTCGGGCAAATGATTGCCGAGGCGATGGACAAGGTAACCAAGGATGGAGTAATTACCGTAGAAGAGTCAAAATCGCTCTCCACTGAACTTGAAGTCGTGGAAGGGATGCAAATTGACCGGGGTTATCTGTCGCCCTACTTTGTCAGTGATCAGGAACGGATGACGGTGGAATTTGAAGATTCCTATCTCCTGATTACTGATAAAAAAATTAATAACATCCAAGAATTAGTTCCCATCCTGGAAAAAGTTGCCCGTGCCAGCAAACCCTTACTGATTATCGCTGAAGATGTCGAAGGGGAAGCCTTAGCCACCCTAGTGGTAAACAAAGCACGGGGGGTTCTCAACGTCGCCGCCGTCAAATCGCCAGGATTTGGCGATCGCCGCAAGCAGATGCTGCAAGATATTGCCGTTCTGACTGGGGGTCAGCTCATTTCCGAAGAAATCGGTCTCACCTTAGATACCGCTTCTACTGATATGCTGGGAACGGCGCGGAAAATCACCATTGACAAAGACTCAACCACCATTGTCGCCAGTGGTGACACCAAGTCAGAAGTGGAAAAGCGCATTGTTCAAATCCGCAAACAGCTTGACGAAACCGATTCTGACTACGATAAAGAGAAACTGCAAGAGCGGATTGCTAAACTTGCCGGTGGTGTAGCGGTGATTAAAGTGGGTGCCGCCACAGAAACAGAACTCAAAGATCGCAAACTGCGGATTGAAGACGCCCTGAATGCCACCAAAGCCGCGATCGATGAAGGGATTGTTCCTGGTGGTGCAACCACGTTGATTCGCTTAATTTCTAAGGTTGATGCCATCAAAGCTAGCCTGGATGCTGAAGAACAAATCGGTGCGGATATTGTTGCCAAAACCTTAGAAGCCCCCCTGCGTCAGATGGCAGATAATGCTGGGGTTGAAGGTGCGGTGATTGTCGAGAAAGTCCGAGAGAGCCAAGGCAATATCGGTTACAATGCGGCAACGGGCAAGTTGGAAGACTTAATTGCTGCGGGTATTCTCGATCCCGCTAAAGTTGTGCGTTCAGCACTTCAGAATGCCGGTTCCATTGCCGGAATGGTTTTAACCACCGAAGCCCTGGTTGTCGAGAAACCTGAGCCGAAGTCCGCAGCGCCTGACATGGGCGGCATGGGCGGCATGGGCGGCATGGGCGGCATGGGTGGCATGGGCGGCATGGGCGGCATGGGTATGATGTAGTCCTCACCCATATCCTATAATTCATGACAAAAGCAGCTTGTCTAGTTGGACAGGCTGCTTTTGTGACGTTCTCTCCCGTTAAGCTGGCGCTATAACGGGAAATTTCCCAGGTTGATAGACTGTGATCCTAGTTGTCTTTCTTGGTTGCTACACCAATAATCTGTGGGCTAACAATCGCAGGAATGTCTGCTCGAAAATGCTGGTAATCCACTCGCTCAAACCCCGCATTCTCCAATGCTACCCAGGTTTCGCGATCGGGACGGCAACCATCACCCAGAATTTTCCATAAGGGTTTCACCCAATATTGTACCCGCCGCAACCTCGTACCCTCTGGCGCAGCCAGATGTTCGAGGAAAAAGAAGCGTCCACCAGGCTTGAGAACCCGTAAGACTTCCTGTAACGTCGCGGCGAGACTATCCACTGAACACAGGACAAGGGTGCTGACAACAGCATCTATACTGTTATCCTCGACATCCAATCGTTCAGCGGTTCCACGGCGAAGGTCAATGTCTAAGCCAAGGCGTTCTGCTTCTCGTCTCAGATAGGAATGCATAAATGGGTTCGGTTCAATCCCAATCCAATGGATGTCGGACGGATAATAGGGTAAGTTAGGACCCGTACCAGGACCAATTTCTAAAACATTACCATGCAAGTCAGCAAATAAGGCTTGCTTCTGGTCAGTCATTTGGGCTTCGTACTTGGCAGTACCGTGAGCCATCAGCCAAGCAAACAGACGTTTGTACCAGTTTGGGGAATCGTGAATTTTTGATTCTACAGATTGCGTCTTAGTTGTCATTTTTTGTGTTTGAATCTGGTGGTCAATTTCTATGTTTTAAGAGTGAAGATGCTTCAAAAGCCTCTTTCTACAGGGGCTGACCAATGCCAGCCGCTTGGAGTTTTTCTCGATTAGGCTTGCCCCTGAGGACAAGTGTTCCGTTGATAGCGATCGCGCGCGGGAACTGCATTGACTCCATACTGCTGGGCTTTCTCTGTTGAGGTACTCTCTCGTAGGTCATAGATCGATACCTCACAACTGGGACAAGTCAGTTCTTGCACCAACTTAACTGTTTCATTGCACAGAGGACAGTCAGCCGTAAAAATCTCAACTTGACGTTTGGTCATGATATTCACCAAGAACTCTCTTGGCTCCTATTATTAAATTTGCCGATCGCCTATTTTTTGAGTAACACTGGATGAGACGATGGCAGAGAAGGATTAAACTATGCTCGTATTTTTTATTCATGGTGTTGCCACATCCAACGTCAGATATGCCGATCCACTACAACGTCTCATTCAGGAAGAGTTTGATCAACTAGGAGAATCTCGTCCCCATTTTTATTCTTGTTTTTGGGCAAATGTCCTAAAGGATGTTGGCAAGATATGGAACTGTATTCATCAAGACTTGCAGGAACTTAAGAAAGAGTATCCCAAAACTAGCCCAGATGATATTTTCCGTTATCGAGAATTTCGGGAAGGATTCCTATCAGAGTTCGGCGGAGATTTTTTAAGTTACCTAAATCCTGAACGCGGTGCTGCTATCAGAAAGCTAATTGCCCAACAGCTATCCGATTTCCTGACTAAGAATCCTGAAGAAACAGAACTCCATATCATTACCCACTCGCTGGGAAGTGTTATCCTATGGGATATCTTATTTTCCGATAGATTCAGCACTGAAGACCCAGCTCATGATATTCGAGCCGTGATTCATGGCTTGAGCGAGTCTGGAAACATCAGAAAAGTGCATCTTAAGAGCATAACAACAATGGGATCACCCATTTTATTCCTGAATATGATGTTAGAGGTTAGTCCAGACAAACTTAAACAATTTGCCAATCGTTATCAAAACCAACCGCTAAGATGGCGGAATATCATTCATTCCTCAGATTTGGTTGCTTATCCGCTGCGGTCAAGCTTAAATCTCCAACTCTCTGATAACATCTTTTTTCGAGATGAATATATCTCGACTGATGCCAATCTAGCTGAAAAAGCTGCCCGTGCTGTTGGTCAATTTGAAGCAGCACTTGCATTAGGTGTCGCTGATGCTCATGGTTCTTATTGGCATTGTTCCCAAACTGCTAATATAGTTACGTCTAATATGCTGGGAAGTCAAGGAATTATCCGAGATGTGATTAATCGTTTAGATAAAGTTCGCGGCATGACTAAGAAGATGTTGGATTTTACCAAAGATAGTCCGACCAATAGAACTTTACAGTCGCTCAATTTTCCAGATAAGAGTGGAATCCTATATCTCGTTGTTAATCCGGTTCAAGTTCATTATATTTATGTTTATGATGATAAAGATAACTGTAAATTTGCTGGATATGTAGGTTGGATGGATACTGATGGATTAAAACAAGAAGTTGAATGGATTAAACTAAATCTTTGTGCCAAGTCACGGAATAATCCTTATCCTAAGTATAAAAAGGAGCGCTAAATGACACAACGACGTTTCCCAGGGGGCAGGTTAGCCACAAAATCAGATGATGACGATGACGACGAAGATCTATTTGAGTATTTCTATGATAAGCCAGGGAGTCTACCGGGAACCTTAAGCATTGATGAAGATGCTTGTCCATCATTCATCGTTCTGATTGACTACAACGAAAGCCACGCCAATCGCGTCACCAATTTAACCCCAGACGCCTGTATACCTTACCTGACAAGTGACTCTGTATCTTGGCTTGATATTCAGGGGTTAGGCAGTGAAGATATTTTATTAAGTGTGGGACAAATTTTTGGGTTACATCCCCTGCTATTGGAGGATGTTGTTAATGTTCCTCAACGCCCAAAATTGGAGGATTACAACGACCAGTTACTGATTATATCCCAGATGGTCATGCCTAAACCCACAGAAGATGGGTTCTGGATTGAGCAAGTGAGTTTTATCTTAGGGAAATCCTATTTGCTGACATTTCAGGAGGAACCAGAACGGGATTGTTTTGAACCAGTACGCGATCGCATTCGGGCAAATAAGGGTAAAATACGTCAAGCGGGTGCGGATTATCTGGCTTATGCGCTCTTAGATGCGATCATTGATGGGTTTTTTCCCGTACTAGAAGACTATGGGGAACGCATTGAGGCTTTAGAGGATGAAGTGATTCTCAACCCTAGTCATCAAACTCTGGAGAAAATTTACCAGGTTCGTCGGGAATTACTGGCGTTACGCCGTTCGATTTGGCCCCAACGCAGTGCGATTAATTCACTAATTCGCGACGGTAGTGATTTGATTAGTTCAGATGTTCGTATTTATCTCCGGGACTGTTATGACCATACAATTCAGGTTTTGGATATGGTGGAAACCTATCGGGAATTAGCTTCAGGTTTGATGGATGTTTACTTGTCCTCAGTCAGCAATAAAATGAATGAGGTGATGAAAGTATTGACCGTAATGTCAACGGTTTTCATTCCAATCACCTTTATCGCTGGGGTTTATGGGATGAACTTCCAATATATGCCAGAATTAACCTGGCGTTGGGGATACTTTGTCTGTTGGGGAGTGATGATCACAATCGCGGCGTCTCTCTGCTTCTTTTTTTGGCGTCGCGGCTGGTTCAAGGATTCTCGATTAACCAAGCCTGATTAGTGTCATCCGTTAACTGTTGACTAATAACTTTTCACGAGTTGGTTGCCTGTTGTGTATTAATTAGGGATGAAAATTTTATGGATTTAGCTACCGAAGTTGCCAGAAATGTATTGGTATTAACAATTTATTTTATTGTAGTCGCCTTAGTTTTTAACCGAGCCTTTCAATCCCTAGATAAGCTCGTAAACTTTGAAACTGATTCCGCCTATCTCAATAAGGAATTATCCGCCAATAAGCTACAGGATATTCTGAACGTAAAATTTTCATTTGCTGAGAAATACGAATTGGATGAACTGCACCGATTATGCATGAGTATTGAAAATAAATCTAAAGATGTTTTCGTTGAAATTGATTGGAAACAGTGCTTTATTAGTGATTTCGATAAACGGATACGACGAGTTATTCGCGTGATTCCCGGCAAAAATGAGGCAGCCGCTCAGTCACCAAGTACGATTCTTCCCGGTCAAACTCTAAAAGAAGAGATCAGCGATGAAAAGATCGGTTCCCCCCTTTTTGATCCCAAAAAGCTGCAAGCAGCAGCTGACAAAACCGACTATTTTTACTTGCGCTTATTCTTGAAAATATCGGAGGCAAATGTAGGTGGACGTTCCTGCAACCTACGCTGTCAGTTCATTGCCAAAAATCTGTCTTGGCAAAAAGCACTAGCCCTCGCCTTGCAACCCAAATAATTACGGTTATCTGCTTCAATAAATAGCCCACAGCGGTTAAAATAGATAACAAGGAGAGAGTCGGCGCAGGTGGTTGCGGATTCACCCTAACGGTGAATCTGAGGAAAGTCCGGGCTCCCGAAAGACCAAACTTGCTGGGTAACGCCCAGTGCGGGTAACCGTGAGGATAGTGCCACAGAAACATACCGCCAATTTGTCATGAGTCACTAGTCTTAATGTCTATAAAAAAGCACATAAGACAAAGGACAATTGACAAATTGGTAAGGGTGCAAAGGTGCGGTAAGAGCGCACCAGCAGCATCGAGAGGTGCTGGCTCGGTAAACCCCGGTTGGGTGCAAGGTCGTTAGGAACTACGGTTGGTCTTTTACCAGTTCCTGCTTAAAGAGCCGCTAGAGGCGTCTGGTAACAGACGTCCCAGATAGATAACCACCCTCCTAGTAGTTAGCTAGGAGAACAGAACCCGGCTTACGTCCGACTCTCTCCCTTCTAGTCATCAGTCTATTGTAGGGGCTCTTTTCACTGATAACGTTTGACAAAAACCAATAACTTAACTAAACCCGCCCTTGAACACAAGTCATAAATGAATTATGACCATTGACCCCAGACGACACAAACAACTGCAAAAATTAGTGCAAAAGCTCGGATTACTTGACAATGCACCTGTTCAATGGTATCTAATCGACTTGGCGCTGACTCACCCCAGTATGTCCGCCGATGTGAACTATGATCAGTTGGAATTTGTCGGGGATGCTGTGGTGCGAATTGCTGCCTCAGAGTTATTATTTGAAACCTATCCCAAGGCTAAAGTCGGTGACTTTGCGGCAATTCGTTCCGTGTTAGTGAGCGATCGCGTCTTGGCTCAATTGGCTCAAGAGTACGGACTGGAGCGATACTTGCTCCTAGCTCCCAGCGCGGCGGCTGATAAAATGGGTGAGACTTCACGACGGGCTGATGCCTTTGAAGCGATGTTAGGCGCACTCTATTTAAGTACCCACACCTTAGAATTAATTCGCCCTTGGCTTGATCCTCATTTTCAGCGATTAACTGAAGAAATTCTTAAAGATCCCGCCCGCCAAAACTATAAAGATGCTCTCCAAGAATGGACTCAAGCTCACTATAAACGTTTACCCGAATATCGCCTTACCGAAACCAATACCGTTGAGGTAAATGAGAATCGTTTTACTGCCCAAGTTTGGTTTCAAGGTCAGCAATTGGGTGAAGGAAAAGGGCGCTCTAAAAAAGCGGCAGAACAAGCCGCCGCTAAAGATGCTTTTGCTAAAGTCATTAGTCATTAGTCATTAGTCATTAGTCATCGTGACATCAGGGTGAAAAAACGCTCATAGTGAAACCCACCCCGAAAAACTCAAAACTCAAAATTTCTATGAAGATTAAAATTGCCGTATTGGGAGCAGGACGATGGGGTACACATTTGGTGCGGAATTTCGCGTCACATCCGGATGCCCAACTGGTAGCAGTAGTTGATTCCTCTGAGGAACGCTTAACTCAGCTTAAAGAACGGTTGAAACTGAATAACAATGTGGTTCTAACAGACAATTGGCAGTCGATACGTTCCCAAATAGAGTGTGATGCGGTTGTGATCGCGACTCCGGCTGTGACTCATTATTCCCTGATTCAAGACGCCCTACAGCAAGGTTTCCATGTCCTTGCAGAAAAGCCCTTGACCCTCGATGCGGCTGAATGCCAACAGTTGTCTGATTTAGCCCGTCAACAGCAGCGCCAATTGATGGTGGATCATACCTATTTATTTCATCCGGCTGTTGAGCAGGGCAAAGCGGTGGTGCAATCGGGGTGTTTAGGAGAATTGCGCTATGGCTATGCTGCTCGGACTAATCTAGGACCGGTGCGTCAGGATGTAGACGCGCTGTGGGATTTAGCGATTCATGATATCGCGATCTTCAATACCTGGTTAGGTGAGCAACCTGTGCAAGTTCAAGCCACGGGACGAGTGTGGTTACAACGTCAAGAAGGAGCAAGGGACACGGCTGTAGGGGCTCCTTTGACTGATAAAGTTTCGCTGCAAACCTCTAACGTAACTAAACCTGCCCTTCTTAGTGAGCAAGATTTAGCAGATTTTGTTTACATTATTTTGACGTACCCGACTGGTTTTCAGGCATATATTCACTTATGTTGGCTCAACCCGGATAAACAACGGCGTTTGGGGGTAGTGGGGAGTCAAGGAACGTTGATTTTTGATGAGATGCAAAATGATACGCCTCTGACGCTTCAGCATGGGTATTTTGAGCAAAGTGGAGATGTTTTTACGCCTGCGGGTTTACGGCGTGAAGTCATAGAAATCAAGGGGAGCGAACCTTTGGCGGTGGTGTGCGATCGGTTTTTGCAGAGTGTGCGCGGTAATCAACCTGTCTCAGAGTCTTCAGGCTGGGTAGCGGCTCAATTGGTCAATATCCTCAGTTGTCTATCCCAGTCTCTCCAACAGGGGGGAGAGCCGATTAAGGTTCCCCAGCTATGTGAGCCGTCAACTTGACCTCCCATCGCGCTCAAGCAAGGTAGCTTAAGTTTCTTCTGGATTATCTTCAGGAAAGACAACATCTTCATACAGCAAAGAAATAGGACATCGGAAATCAACGCTAGTTAAATACACCTCTAGTTCTGTGCCGTTAGCCGTTGTTTCTTCAAATGAATAAGACGTGAGTTCCCATTTTCCTTTCTCATTGAGTCGATAGGATTCCACGTTCATTTTGTCTGGCTCAATCAGAACATATTCTTTTAAGGTATCAATCCGACGATAATGCCTAAATTTCTTGCCGCGATCAAAAGCTTCTGTACCTGGAGACAGGACTTCTACCAGTAAACAGGGATGATAGATAATTTTACGCGATCTTTGATCTCGCAGATCGCAACTAACCATCACATCTGGATAGTGAAATGGTCCCTGAAGCGAAACTCCTACTTTGGCATCTGCCATAAAGACTTTACAGCCTTTACCCCGCAGGTGATTTTTGAGTGCAGATGTCAGATTTACGGCAATGGAGTTATGGGGAAGGGTTCCCCCTGTCATCGCAAAAACTTCCCCATTAATATAGTCGTACTTTATGGGCTGTTGTTCTTCCCATTCCAGATACTCCTGAGGAGTCATTAATTGAGGTTGGGGTTGAGCAATCATTTGAAATGTTTCCTTTCAATATGAGACATGGGATAGTTCTTCCGGCGCTGTCAATCCCGTAGGTAATCCTAAGTTGATAAATTAATCGGTTGTAACTTTTCCGTTAATCTCGCCAATTGACTCCTGAGGTTTAGACAAGTCTGTTGATAGCTGTGCGGGTTGCTCATTATCCTGTTTAGCTTCTGTATCCTTTCCTGTTGTTTGGACAAGGGGTAAGCTAATGTTTACCGTCGTTCCCTGACCTTCTCCAGCACTAAAGAGAGTAATTGTCCCCCCCATCAATTCGATCAAGTTGCGGGAAATAGCCAGACCGAGACCTGTACCACCGTACTTGCGTGTGGTTGACCCATCTACCATGACAAAGGGACGAAAAAGTTTAGACTGTTGCACGGGATCGATGCCAATTCCCGTATCTTTAACCGTTACAACAACTTGGGAAAGCAACTCTCCAGTTCCCTGAGCTTTAGTGACTTGCCCATTGCTGGGAGTATTGGAGACGCGAGCAATAGAGGTAGAATCATCAGCACTTACTAATGGCTGGGTCTTTTCACTGGCTGGTTCAATCCGCGTACTGACTGTAATGCTGCCCGAATCGGTAAATTTTTCGGAATTACCAATAACATTGATCAGGACTTGCTTAAGTTTAGCGGGATCGGCGCGGACTGGAAGTTTTTCATGTAAGTCTTTTGTATGGAAATCGATACCCTTCACTTGAATCGGTACTGCCTGCAAGTGAATCACTTCATCAAGTAGTTGACGCAGATCGATAAGTTCAATTTCAACCGAGAGTTTACCCGACTCAAGCTTTGCCAGATCCAAAATATCGTTGATAATTTTCAACAGGTGAATGGCAGCATCATCGGCTCGTTGTAAAAAGTCTAGTTCTTCCTCGCGGTCATCACAGAAACCATCTTTGACCAGTCGCAGGGAACCAATAATACCATTGAGGGGAGTTCTCAGTTCGTGGGATGTCGTGGCAAGAAACTCATTCTTAAGCTGGTTGGCGGCTTGGGCTTCTTTCCAGGCGGCTTCAAGTTCTTCCGCCCAATGTTTGAGGCGCTCAAACATGGCATCAAGGGCTTCGGCTAATTGGTTAATTTCCCGAATTTTGAAGGTATGAGGAATGCGATAGTTAGAGTGAAGCTGGGATTCATGGAGGGCGCAATCTCTGAGCTTTTCTAAGGGACGGGCTAAATCGCGGGCAATATAAATCGTGGCTAAAATACTGGCAGCAATTAAGCCACAGGTGAGGATAAACAGAACTTGGCGGATATCCTGAAGACCGACCAACGCACTCTTTAAGGGAGTAACGGCGAGAATAATCCATTGTTGGTCGGATTGGTCGCTAATCGGACTTTTAATCGCGGTGTAGCCAGCGAGGAATTCCTGAGCGTCCTTTTCCAAGGCAAGATGGATAAAGGACTCACGACCTGCGATCGCGTCTTCGACCAGACTTTGAAATCTTGGGGAATCGAGTTGTTCGTTGATATTGCGTCCCACTTGCTTGGGGATGGGATGCACCAGAATCTTACCTGATTGCGTAATTACCACGGGTTCGCCAGACAGTGAACCGGGCTGGATATATTTGGACTGGAGTAAGGTTGAGCGAATACTCAAAGCATATTGAAGTTGACCATCGGAGTTATAAACGGGCGCACTCAACAGAATGGGGAGTTGAGTTTTGGCTGAGATGGCTTCGGCTTGCTTTTGGGGGGGGGTTGAGGGTGCTGGGGGAAGTAGCACTGTTACCTTAATTTGAGACGGATCTGAAGAGACCTCACCTTGCTGTCTAGACCATTGCGATACCACTGGCTGAGTGACGAGTAACGGTTCGTCACAGGTACTGCTAACGATATCTTGAGTCTGGATATCACTCAACTGCACGCAATTGATCGGAGTTGGTAGTTGTTGCGCCAGTTGATTGACAAATTGTTGATAGGCTGTCGATGACTGAGATTGAAGGACTATGGCTTGGCTAGCAGTCAGCAGGTTGGCTTTTAACGCTGAAATCGCCTCTTGAATGCTGTCCCCTTTTCTCACAGCACTTTCGGTTAAATTTTGACGTGCTGTGTCGAGAAGCGTTGAGCGTGCTTTTGTGTAGGTCACATAAACTCCCAAGAGCAACACTGGTACGCTGAGTAACAACAGGCGTGACAGCAGAACACGACGAAAGGAGGATTGACCTGGCTTAGCCATAAGATGTGCTGGTGTGATAAGAAGAAAACGCAAAAGAAAAAGTAATCGTTAATACAGTTTACGAGTCACCGAGTCTCCATGAAAACCCCTTATATCTATCCTAGAACTATTCAAAACTTCTTTCGATTGTTCTGATTTAGTTGCAGATATTCAGACAATAGTTGGGTCAATTGCGCCAAAATAGTCACCATTGTTGTTTTTTGCCCCAGACAACTATGCCGGAAACATCTGCCATCAATCGACCCCATACTACCGTTGTTTTAGCAATGAGTGCTGATGGTAAGATTGCGGATATGACGCGATCGCCTGCTCGATTCTCATCGCCTGCGGATCAAGCCCATCTGGAAAACCAGGTGGCATTAGCGGATGGTGTTTTGTTCGGTGCAGGGACTCTCCGGGCTTATGAAACCACTCGGAGTGTCTCAAATCCCAACTTACGGCAACAGCGTCAACAACGGGGCTTACCCATCCAACCTGTGCAGATTGTTTGCTCCCGTCTAGCTCAATTCGATCCGCAATTACGCTTTTTTCGCCAAAACGTGCCACGTTGGCTGTTGACGACACCAGCCGGTGCTACATCATGGCAGGATGAGTCAGATTATTTTGAGCGAATTTTGGTGGTGAACACCTCTAGTGATGGGATGAATTGGCATGACGCTTATCAACAGCTAAACCAATTGGGAATCCAAAGGCTTGCCGTCTTAGGGGGGGGTGAATTAGTGGCGTCTCTACTCGCTGCTGATTTAATCGATGAACTCTGGTTCACAGTTTGCCCCCTGATTTTAGGAGGTGCAGCTGCCCCAACGCCAGTGGAGGGGTCTGGATTTTCGGAGCAATTGGCAAGGCGTTTAGAACTTTTGGCGGTTGAGAGGATTGAGCAAGAGTTATTTGTGCACTATCGCCTGTTGAGGGGATGAGATGGGGGAGTAGTAGAGACGTTGCAGGCAACGTCTCTACTCTCTTAAATAAAGGGCAGGTTTTGTCGCCAAGCTGGGAACAACAGTCAATATTAGTCCCTAAACCCGCCCCGACAAATTCACTCACCATGCCCTATCAGCGAAGTGAAGGGTCAAAATAAACTCTACTATGTTAACTTATGTAAATAACCCCTCCAACCCTTGCCAATGACAAATGACAAATGACGATCTTCACCGTTCATTTTAACGTGATCACGGAAGTCCTCACCCTCAACTCTCGTAGGGTGAGGATGGACAGTGGGAAATTTCGTTCCTCAATTTCCCATCTTCCGGACAGCCTTACCCTAAATAGTATATTATGGTAAGAAGAGGTGATAAACAATGCGACATCAAGCCGTCAAGGTAAGGCTGTACCCGACAACTGAACAACAAGTGATACTAGCTCAACACTTTGGCTGTAGTCGCTGGTGGTGGAATTATGCACTCAATTTGTGCATTGAAACTTACCAGTTAACGGGCAAAGGCTTGAACCGTTCTGCATTGAATGCACTCTTACCTAAACTAAAGAGACAGGAGGAAACGTGTTGGTTATCTGAGTGTTATTCTCAGGTGTTACAGGCTACTACGCTCAACCTAGTGACTGCCTACAAAAACTTTTTCGATGGTAGAGCCAAATATCCAAGGTTCAAAGCTAAAAGGAATAAGCAGTCCATTCAGTATCCTCAATCGGTCAAAGTTGCAGGTGATTGTCTTAAGTTTCCGGGTCGCGTGGCAAAAGTTAAGGCAAGAATACACCGCCCCATTCAGGGAACAATCAAGACGGTAACGGTAAGTATGACGCCATCGGGCAAGTATTTTGCATCCGTCTTGAGCGAGGTAGAAGGGAATAACCCGCCGACTAACACCGATGGCTTGGTAGTTGGGATTGATCTAGGGCTGAAGAACTTCGCTATTGTCAATGATGGGGTCAAAACCTCTAAATATGCTAATCCCAAGCACTTAGCCAAACATGAACGCAATCTAAAGCGGAAACAACGGAAATTAGACAGAAAGGAGAAAGGAAGCAACTCAAGGAATAAAGCCAGAAAACTGGTAGCTAAGGTTCACGAACGAGTTAGTAATGTCCGTCAAGACTACCTGCATAAGCTGTCCAGAAAGCTTGTTGACGAAAACCAAGTCATCGTAGTCGAAAGTCTGAATACCAAGGGCATGGTTCGTAACCACAAACTAGCTGCATCTATTTCTGATGTGGGCTGGGGGATGTTCGTCAATTTCCTATCGTACAAGCTTGAAGTTGAGGGTAAGGTACTGGTAGAAATTGACCGATGGTTCCCTAGTTCTAAACTCTGCTCAAACTGCCATTATCAGGTAGACGAGATGCCCTTAGAGGTTAGGTCATGGACTTGCCCTAGTTGTGGCACTCACCATGATAGAGACGGCAATGCTTCAGCAAATATTAGAGCAGAAGGCATCAGAATTTTATTGGTCTCAGGGACTGGGACTACTGCTGATGGAGGGGATGTGAGACCGAAGCTTGGGCGTAAATCTAAGCTGACGCAATCCCCTGTGAAATCAGAAGCTCAGGCTTCTACGAAGTAAGCCTGAGTAGTTCACCCCCTGCCAACCTAGACCTAATTATAGATTTTCCCAATGGTTTACCAACCGCAGACTGACTATTCCGTTACCTGGGTTAACCGGATCGCTGATATTCCCCAAGCGGCTTGGGATGCCCTTGCCCAACCCCTGAAAACACCGTTTCTAGAATGGGATTGGTTGAATAATTTAGAAACATCGGGAAGTGCGACGTCTAAAACGGGATGGTTGCCCAATCACTTAACGGTATGGCTAAACCGACAGCTTATTGCCGCTGCGCCCTTCTACATTAAAGGTCATAGCTATGGAGAATTTGTCTTTGATCACCAATGGGCAGATCTATCCAATCGCTTAGGCGTTCGCTACTATCCAAAGCTATTGGGAATGACGCCGTTTACCCCAGCAGGCGGTTACCGATTTTTAATCGCACCTGGAGAAGATGAAGATGAACTCACTGAGATTATGATCAGTGCTATTGACCACTTTTGCGGGAATAACCGGATTAGCGGCTGTCATTTTCTCTTTGTTGACTCTGAATGGCGACAGGTGATGGAACGCCATGGTTTTACTAGCTGGTTGCATCACAGTTATATTTGGCAGAATAAAGGGTTTAGTAGTTTTGATGATTATCTGAGTATCTTTAACGCCAATCAACGGCGTAATATTAAGCGGGAACGTAAAGCGGTTACCCAAGCCGGACTGCGTTTGATTCCTTTAGTCGGGGATGATATTCCAAAATCATTATTTCCCCTGATTCATAACTTCTATAGCAGCACCTGCGATAAGTTTTTTTGGGGTAGTAAGTATCTGACGCGCAAATTTTTTGAACAGTTGTATCCCGACTATCGTCATCGCGTGGTATTGGTGGCGGCTTATCGAGATGATGATGACCGACATCCGGTGGGAATGTCGTTTTGTATTCATAAGGGCGATCAGTTGTATGGGCGTTACTGGGGCTGTTTTGAGGAGTATGATTGCCTACATTTCGATGCTTGCTATTACACCCCCATAGAATGGGCGATCGCGAATGGGATTAATATGTTTGATCCGGGCGCAGGGGGACGCCACAAGAGACGGCGAGGATTTCCGGCTACACCGAATCACAGTCTGCACCGATTTTATAATCAACGCCTGATGCAAATTTTGCGCCACTATATTGGTGAGGTGAATGAAATGGAACAAGAAGAAATCGATGCGATCAATAACGACTTACCATTTACTAAACGAGACATTGAATTTTTGGTTCAGGATTGATTTTGTCGGGCAATGATGACTTATGAAAGTCTCTTTGTTTCCTAACTAACCTCAGCATAATTGGCAGGAGTCTGAATTTTCGTCCCAATTGTCCATTTGAGTCTTCTGCCTCCTACCCTCTGCCTGCTTTAAAGTGTCCAAGCACGGTACTATTCAAGAAGGGAAACATTGAGCTAAGAAAAGATGAACCAAACAGCAGAAGACCTGCGTACTATTGATGACAAACTGTCTAAGCGGGAAATTGAACTTGATCCTGGTGGATATTTTATTATCTACCTTGACCGGGATGGGGGGTTAATTTGTGCCAAACATTTCACCAATGTGATCGATGATCGCGGTTTAGCCGTTGACCCAGAAACAGGTAAACCGATTCCCGCACGGGGGAAGGTGGAACGGACTCATACTACCTTATTTACAGGTAGAACCGCCAAGGAAATTTGTGTGACTATTTTTGAGCAAACCCAGCCCTGTCCAGTCACGATGTTAGATCATGGGGCTTATTTAGGACGGGAGTTTATGCGGGCTGAGTATGCTTTAATTACTGGACAGGAGTATGTCCAAGATTAGCGCCTCACAGGGAACAGTGGCAAATGACAAATGACAAATGACCAACTTAGCCAGAGAAGCCCTGATAAAAGAAGTAGGTTGCCATCGGTACTACTGTAGCGACAACCAATAAGACAACAACCCAGATGGTCGAGTTTTTGGTGTCAGTTTCTTCAGCACTGGTAAATGTGCCTTCAACCTGAACCGTTTCTTCGACAACCGGAGGACCGGGATCAGGTTGACCCGATAGAACAGCAACTAAGCGATCGCTAGCCTCTAAAAAAGACTTATTGTACTTGTTACCATCCCGTAAGGGGACTGTCATTGTTTCTGAGGCGACACTTTCGGCGATGTCGTCGGGCATAATTGACTTGACTGCTTCCCCGGTGACAATGGCAGTATTATTGGTCAGGGTATCAATCAGCAGCAAGGTTTGATTGGCTTGTGCTTCCGGTGTCGGATACCATTTTTCAAATAGGGCTTGGGCAAAGCTGTCTGCGGTTTCACCGTAGTCTAAACGGCGAATGGTCACAAATCTGACTTCCTTGTCGGTTTTCTGGGCTAAGTCTTCCAAGCTTTTGCTCAACTTGCCTTCACTCAGGCGGCTGAGTACGTCGGCTTGATCAATCACCCAGGTTGGTTCACCCGCGTTGACCTTGGGCATTTGGTAGACGCCTATAGCGTTGGCAGGTGTAGCTACCAATCCGCTGACTAAAACGCCCAGCAATAGCGGTAGTATTAGACGTTTCAGGTTTTTGTATAGTTGATTGAAGATTTGTCTCATTTACTGACTCTTGAGATTACTATTTTTTTCAAAATACTACAATAATAGTGAACGACCGACTTTTAGCTCATGTCTTGACATCGAGCCGCATTTGTGCAGGTCATATCCCTGATTTCTCCAAGAAGTCAGGGGTTTTGGTCTGTGGGCGTAGATGATGATTCATGCCGATTACTCCATGGAGACACGGCGGTGCTATATCCTTAACCTATAACTAATTTGATGAAGTTTTTTAAAGGTCTTCCCATATTCTGCCATGGGATTACCCCTCCCTGCGTACAATGTTAAGTCAGGTATTTTTGTAAACATTCAGATTGAGAGGCAACATCTAAATGGCAGATGCAAGAGATATGGAAATGGTAAAACCTTATGGGGGTGACCCTTTTGTGGGTCATTTATCGACTCCAATCAGCGATTCGGCGTTTACCAGAGCGTTTATTGGCAACCTGCCAGCTTACCGCAAAGGGCTATCCCCGTTTCTACGCGGTTTGGAAATTGGCATGGCTCATGGTTACTTCCTGCTTGGTCCGTGGGTTGTATTTGGACCGTTACGGGATTATGAACCTGCCAGGTACCTGGGCGGCTTAGTCGGCGCCTTGGTGTTAGTTCTTCTGGGAACCGCCGGAATGGCAGCTTGGGGATTAGTGTCGCTCAAAGACGCCGCCGAAAGCCCTCCGAGTACAGAACGGCTCAAAACCTCTGAAGGTTGGAGTGAATTTGCGGGTGGATTCTTTGTTGGAGGTATGGGTGGCGCTTTCTTTGCCTATTTCCTACTTGAGAATTTTGAGACGGTGGATGCCATTTTCCGGGGTTTGGTTAATAACTAACCCCTATGGTTCACGAATTGAGTAATATTTGTTTGGGACTCTTGTAAATTTAGATAGGACAATTTGACATGACCGGTTCTTATGCAGCTTCGTTTTTACCCTGGATTCTGATTCCTGTCGTCTGTTGGCTCATGCCTGCGGTGGTGATGGGACTTCTGTTTATCTACATCGAAAGTGACGCCTAACTTTAGTGCGAGCATCTTGCTCGCCATCTGATCTCGCATTGTGAGGGGAGCATTGTGGGCGAGATGCTCACGGCTGCATGTTAATGCAAGTAGGTTGGGCTTTTGGAACGAAACCTAACTTATCGGGTTAGCTTGAATATTGTGTGCTTTCCTTGACATGCTTCCGACGCTAACAGAATCTGATCCATCTTTGTCACTTTGGGGTTGGGTTCTGGGCGAAGCATTCTTGAATCAGCTTATGGGCTTCGTACTAAGTTGTTGGCAAGAATGCTTCGCCCCTACGAGTTGTTGGCAAGAATGCTTCGCCCCTACGAGTTGTTGGCAAGAATGCTTCGCCCCTACGAGTTGTTGGCAAGAATGCTTCGCCCCTACGAGTTGTTGGCAAGAAT